>CAMPBP010000197.1 GCA_946639085.1 uncultured Lachnospiraceae bacterium | reverse complement strand
AACGTTCCCTTCTTCAGCATCTCCGGTTCTGACTTCGTTGAAATGTTTGTAGGTGTCGGTGCATCGAGAGTAAGAGACCTTTTCATTGATGCCAAGAAGAATGCACCTTGTATTGTGTTCATAGACGAGATCGATGCCGTTGCCAGAAGAAGAGGTACCGGTATGGGCGGCGGTCACGACGAACGTGAGCAGACCCTTAACCAGTTGCTCGTTGAGATGGACGGTTTTGCCGAGAATTCGGGTATCATAGTTTTGGCGGCAACAAACCGTGTGGATATTCTCGATCCCGCCATTCTTCGTCCCGGCCGTTTCGACCGTAAAGTGGCGATCGGTGTTCCGGATATCGGAGGCCGTGAGGAGATTCTTGCCGTACATGCAAAGAACAAGCCTCTGGGTGATGACGTTAATCTTAAAGACATCGCACAGACCACAGCAGGATTTACCGGTGCGGATCTTGAAAACCTCTTAAACGAGGCAGCCATCGTTGCCGCAAAAGAGGACAGAAAGTATCTGGTACAGGAAGATATCAAGAAGGCGTTCATTAAAGTGGGAATAGGTACGGAGAAGAAGAGCCGTATCATTTCCGACAAAGAAAAGAAGATCACCGCTTACCACGAAGCCGGACATGCGATTCTTTTCCATGTGCTTCCCGAAGTGGGACCCGTTTATACGGTATCCATCATTCCTACGGGACTCGGAGCTGCAGGTTATACCATGCCTCTTCCGGAAAAGGATGAGATGTTCCATACAAAGACCGAGATGCTTGAGGAGATCATGGTATCCCTGGGCGGACGTATTGCCGAAGACATCATATTCGGTGATATCACTACCGGAGCTTCCAGCGATATCAAGAAAGCTACCAAGATGGCCAGAAGAATGGTTACCCGTTACGGTATGAGCAAGAACATCGGCGTTATCTGTTACGAAGACGATGACGACGAAGTATTCATCGGTCGTGACCTTGCCCATGCAAAGAGTCACTCTGAAGAAGTTGCTTCCGAGATCGACAAAGAAGTTAAAGCCATCGTGGATGAATGTTACGAAAAGGCTGAGAATATCATAAAAGAGAACATCGGTGTTCTTCATTCCTGCGCAGAACTCCTGTTGCAGAAAGAAAAGATCACACGAGAAGAATTCGAAGCACTTTTTGTGTAATTTTCACAAAAAACACACCTGACTTTTGTGAAATTTGTGAATGGTGAGCATTTACCCTAAATAGGTCGAATGCTATTATACTACTTGTAACCCCCCAATACATTATATAGTTTTTTGCTATACCCCATAAGAAGAAATACCTTCTCAAAAGAAAAAGCGACACGCGAGTGTCGTTTTTCTTTTTTTATCTTTTTTACCCATCATTTGTAACTATCTTTAATTCTTATACTACATGTGGTAGAATATATGTCGATCAATCACATGTAGGTGTGTCATGGACTTTTTAGACGGCAAAAAAACCGAAACCGAAAGAAAGTATTTATCGGAAATGAGACCTGTTTTCTTAAAGAAGGCCTTGTTTTCTGATACTACGGCCAATTTTGTCGATCCGCCGGAACCCAATCCTTACGGACAGGTTACCATCAAATTTCGTACAGCCAAGAACAATGTAGATACTGTAGATCTTGTTTCCGGACAGGAAAAGTATCCCATGCACAGAGGAGAATCTGACAGATCCTTTGATTATTACGAGTGCACGGTAACTTTGGAGCATACTATGTTCGAGTATTATTTCGAAGTACATGCCGGAAAGATAGTATGCACCTACGATTCATTCGGCGTATCCAAAGATAAAGTTCCCTGCCATCCTTTTAAACTCATACCGGGATTTCATACACCGGAATGGGCTAAGGGTGCTGTCATATATCAGATATACGTTGAACGTTTCTGTAACGGCGATTACTCAAACGATGTGGAAGACAGAGAGTATTTCTACGTCGGCGGTCCCGTTCAGAAGGTCGATGACTGGTTCAAGATTCCCAACATCGACGGAACAAAAGAATTTTACGGCGGAGATCTTAAAGGTGTTATCGATAAGCTGGGATATCTTAAAGATCTCGGCATAGATTGCATATATTTCAATCCCTTGTTCGTTTCTCCTTCGAACCACAAATACGACAGTCAGGATTATGAGCACATAGATCCTCATTTCGGCGTGATCGTAAAAGACGGCGGAGAATGCCTTGATTTCGGAGAAAGCGACAACAGAAAAGCAACCAAGTATAAGACCCGCGTCTGCTCCAAGGAAAACCTTGAAGCTTCCGACGCATTGTTCTGCGAGCTTGTAAACAAAGCTCATGACCTGGGCATAAAGGTAATTCTGGACGGCGTGTTCAACCACTGCGGATCCTTCAACAAGTGGCTTGACAGAGAAAGAATATACGAAGATGCGGAAGGCTTCGAGAAAGGCGCTTACATTGACGAGAACAGCCCTTACAGAAGTTTCTTCGATTTCAGATCCAACAACTGGCCCTACAATTCGGATTATGACGGCTGGTGGGGATTTGACACACTTCCGAAGCTTAATTACGAAGCTTCGCACGAACTTTATGACAAGATCATGGATATCGCCGCAAAGTGGATATCGCAACCTTTCGGCGTGGACGGATGGCGTCTCGATGTGGCTGCGGACATCGGACATTCACCTGAGTTCAACCATGAATTCTTTAAACGCTTGAGAAGAACGGTTAAGGATATCAATTCCGAGGCCCTTATTTTGGCGGAGCACTACGGCGATCCCGGAAGCTGGCTTGGCGGCGATGAATGGGATTCGGTAATGAACTACGACGGTTTCATGGAGCCTGTTACGTGGTTCCTTACAGGTATGCAAAAACATAGCGACGATTTCAGACCCGACATGGTAGGAAATACGGACGCTTTTTGGAGCGCGATGATGTATGCGGGATATAAGTTCACCAACTCATCGCTTCAAGTTGCCATGAATCAGCTTTCCAACCACGATCATTCCAGATTTTTGACACGTACAAATCAGGTTGTGGGTCGAAGCGGAAGTGTGGGTGCATACAGGGCCGACGAAGGCATAAACAAAGCGGTCATGCGTCAGGCCGTAGCCATTCAGATGACCTGGACGGGCGCTCCCACCATCTATTACGGTGACGAGGCGGGACTTACCGGTTTTACCGATCCCGATAACAGAAGAACGTACCCTTGGGGACGTGAAGACCACGAACTCATCTCTTTCCACAAAGAAATGATCCGTATTCATAAAGAAACGGATGAATTGATCTCGGGATCGATAAAGAGACTTTCAACAGACCCCTTTATCATCGCATTCGGCAGATTCACCCGCGAAAATGCCACTGTTACCATTGTAAACAGAGACAGCGTAGACAGAGAGATAACTATATTCTTATTTGATATGATCGCTCCGGCGGACTTAAAATACGAAAAAGTCATGTATTCGGATTCAAACGGATTCGACGCGACCGTCGTTGAGCTTAAATTTGACAGTCCGAAAGTTACGCTTTCTCTTCCTCCCTTATCGACGTATATCTTCCGTTCGGTAAGATAAAAGACAGGAAAAGACTATGCTTTATCAGATTCATAACGGTACCGTCATGTTCGGTGCCGACACCATATTAAAAGACATCAATTTCGAAATAAAAAATT
>CAMPBP010000196.1 GCA_946639085.1 uncultured Lachnospiraceae bacterium | reverse complement strand
TCCCTCCGGCAATGAGAGGTGTTCCTCAGATCGAGGTTACATTCGATATCGATGCAAACGGTATTGTTAACGTATCCGCTAAGGATCTCGGAACCGGCAAAGAGCAGCACATCACCATCACTGCAGGTTCTTCAATGAGCGACGAAGAGATCGAAAAGGCCGTTAAGGAAGCTCAGGAATTCGAGGCTCAGGATAAGAAGCGTAAGGAAGCCATCGATACACGTAACGAGGCAGATTCCTTCGTATTCCAGACCGAAAAGGCACTTACCGAAGTAGGCGATAAAGTGGATGCAGGGCAGAAAGAAGCCGTTGAGGCAGACCTTAAAGCACTAAAGGATCTTCTTGAGTCCACAAAGGATCAGGAGCTTTCAGACAGCCAGATAAGTGATATCAAAGCCGCAAAAGAAAAGTTAATGACCTCCGCACAGGCTTTGTTCGCAAAGGTTTATGAGCAGGCTCAGGCAGCAGGCCAGGCAGGTCCCGATATGGGTCAGGCAGGTCCCGACATGAGCGGTTTTGCAGGACAGAACGCTTCTTCAGACAACGCCGATGACAATGTAGTTGACGGAGAATACAGGGAAGTATAATAACTTATGGCAGATTCCAAGAGAGATTATTATGAGGTTCTCGGCGTCGACAAAAATGCCGACGACGAGACTCTCAAAAAAGCATACAGAGCTCTTGCCAAGAAATATCATCCGGATATGCATCCCGATGATAAGGAGGCAGAGGCCAAGTTCAAAGAGGCCAGCGAGGCTTACGCCGTACTTAGCGATCCCGAAAAGAGACGTCAGTACGATCAGTTCGGTCATGCAGCGTTCGACGGCGGTGCAGGCGCGGGCGGCTTCAGCGGATTTGACTTCTCGGGAGCCGACTTCGGCGATATATTCGGCGATATATTCGGCGATCTTTTCGGCGGCGGACGTGCACGCTATTCATCGGGCAGAAGCAACGGCCCTATGAAGGGAGCAAATATCCGCACGAGTATCCGCATTTCTTTTATGGAAGCGGTTACCGGTGTCGACAAGGAGCTTGAACTTATCTTAAAAGACGAGTGTAAGACCTGTCACGGTACCGGAGCAAAGCCCGGAACCTCACCCGTTACATGTACAAAGTGTGGCGGTAAAGGTCAGGTAGTAAATATCCAGCAGTCGTTCTTCGGTACCATCCGTAACGTTCAGACTTGTCCGGACTGTCACGGTACCGGTAAGATCGTTAAGGATAAATGTCCCGACTGCTCGGGAACCGGATACATCTCTTCCAAGAAGAAGATATCCGTTTCCATCCCCGCAGGTATCGATTCGGGACAGAGCGTTCGTATCAAGGGACGCGGTGAACCCGGCGTAAACGGCGGTGAAAGAGGAGACCTTCTTGTTGAAGTTATCGTTGGAACACATCCGATATTCAGAAGACAGGATCAGAACATTTATTCAACCGTTCCGCTTTCCTTTGCGATAGCGGCACTCGGTGGAGAGATATTTATCGACACAGTTGACGGAAAAGTCGTATACGAAGTTAAACCCGGTACTCAGACCGATACGAGAGTAAGGTTAAAGGGCAAAGGCGTTCCCTCAACACGTTACAAAGACGTAAGAGGCGACCACTACGTAACACTTGTTGTACAGACCCCCGACAAGCTTTCGCATGAGGCAAAAGAGCTCATCAAACAGTTTGACTACATAACCGGCAATTCTCTTAACGCAGTTAAGAATTCCGGCGTCACGGTCGATGGCGATGACAAGAAAAAGAAGTTCTGGAAATAAGAAAAGTCAGCCCCGCAATCATATGATCGCGGGGTTGACTTTTTTATTAAATCCATTAAGATAAAAGAACTATGAAAAAATATTTCGGCGACAAAAAATTTTATAAGATGGTTTTGGCTGTAGCCATACCGATAGTTGTACAGTTCGGTATCTCGAACTTTGTAAACTTACTCGACAACATAATGGTGGGAAAGTTGGGTACCGAGCAGATGACGGGCGTATCTGTGGTAAATCAGCTTATGTTCGTGTTTAACCTTGCGCTTTTCGGCGCCATCTCCGGCCCCGGTATATTTACCGCCCAATATTCCGGTCAGAAAAACGATGAAGGTGTACGTCACACCATGCGCTTCAAACTGATCCTCTCTGTTCTGATATCCGTTATCGGAATAGTGATCTTTGTGCTGTTTAAAGAATCTCTCATCATGCTCTTTTTGCATGACAACAATTCGGGTATAGATCTTGTTAAGTCGTTGGTGAGCGCCAAAGATTACATGTTTGTGATGTTGTTCGGACTTGTTCCGTTCGCTCTCACATGCAGTTATGCCGGAACGCTGAGAGAGACGGGAGAGACAAATCTTCCGATGATCGCAGGTGTTATCGCCATTCTTGTAAATCTGGTATTTAACTACATCCTTATCTTTGGAAATCTCGGTGCTCCGAAACTCGGTGTGGTAGGTGCAGCCATAGCTACCGTTCTTTCAAGATATGTGGAACTTCTGATAGTGGTGATCTGGACGCACACGCACAAAACGCGCGCCGCTTACGGTGTGGGATTGTACAAAAGTTTTTACATTCCCGCTGCGCTCATAAGAAAGATGATAGTGATGGGTACGCCGCTTTTCTTCAACGAATTTCTGTGGTCGATGGGAATGAGCTCGCTCACACAGTGTTATTCCATGCGCGGACTTGATGTGGTGGCCGCCTTTAACATATCAAACACGATAGTGAACTTATTTAACGTTGTCCTTATCTCAATGGGTAACGTAGTGTCGATCATAATCGGTCAGCAGCTCGGAGCCGGCGATATGGAGCAGGTTGTCGACACGGACCGAAAGCTTATCATGATGGGAGTACTGGCTTCGGCCTTTATGGGAATAGTGCTGATCGCCGCAGCGCCTCTTTTTCCGAAGTTTTACGAAACGACCGACGACATCAGAAAACTGTCCGTTGAGCTTATGAGGATCGCGGCGATCTTTATGCCGGTCGGTTCATACCTTAACTGCGCATACTTTACCATGCGTTCGGGCGGCAAAACGGTCATCACGTTTTTGTTTGATTCGGTCTATCTCTGGGTATTGTGTTTCCCGATAGCTTTCGTGATATCGAGATTCACGGATCTTCCGATATTGCCGTTTTACGTCATCATCCTTTCACTCGATTTCGTGAAAGTGATCATCGGAACGATATTGCTTAAGAAGCGTGTCTGGATCCAGAATATAGTAAATCAGTAAAAAGAAAACGCCGCGATCAGTAAAGTTTCGCGGCGTTTGCGTTTATGTATCCGGTTATAGATAATTTAAGATCTTAAGCGACGTTTTCTTTTTCAAAAATGACACAACGATCGTCTGGATGTAAGTGATAAATGCTGCCGATACGAATACGGCCAAAAGTTCAAGATACCAGAAGTCAAACAGAAAAGTCTTATTGAACACCGCAAGCGTAAATATGTGCCAAAGGTATATCCAGAGCGAATTTTTGGATATGAACACAACAGGTGCGCACCGGTAGATCTTCAGATCAAAGTTCTCAAATATCAGATACAGCACAAAAGCGATAAAGATCCCATACGAAAGATAGTAGGCTCTGGGCGGGAAAGTCGCGATCGACACGCGCTCGAATCGGCCTGTCGAAAAACGTACATAAAGGG
>CAMPBP010000195.1 GCA_946639085.1 uncultured Lachnospiraceae bacterium | reverse complement strand
GGTTCCGTAAGGGACGATTCCGCTCCGTTATATGTGATCTGGGATGAAGATTCCATAAAAGAAAGCGACTGGCTGTATTTAAAGCATGGCGAAGAAGTTTTTGCTTCAAATGATGCTTTCGTCTATTCATATAAAAATATCAATTATCTCAATAACATGTCCTTCCTTTCGGACCTGGAACTTCTTTCGGAGGAAGAGTATGACAGCATTTTTATCACGACAGACGATAACAGAGTATTCGATCCGAGTATATTCTTAAATTTTCGAGGCACGAAGACGCTGTTTCTTTCTACCGATTCGGGAAATGTAAGTGCGGTGACCGATCTGATTTCCCTTGCAGCCGGAAGAGTTCCCGAGGACGCGGTATTTTTGCTCATCGATCCCGAAACGTTTATGGCAAACGAGGGAAGATACCTTGCGGATCTTTACGGTACCATCGAAAGTAAGGAAGGAACCTTCTTCCAGATAATGCTGGGAATACCTTCTTTATCTTATTGGAAGAAAAAGGGCTCGGACCTTACCGACCTTGCGCTTTCAAAGTACGAAGAAATCGTTAAGCTTTTATGCGCTTTGCCAAATGCCCATATTTATTCGCCGGTCTCCGCCGAGTGGGTGATCGCCAATCCCACCAACTATACTTCGGATAAGAGCTTCACGCCTTACGTGGCGGACAAACTGATCGCCACATGTTTCTGCGACGAAATGTATATGGTCGATGAAGGCGTGATGATAAATTATGAGGCTGCGCTGAAAGAGCTCATGGCCAAGGAACGAAACTATCCGGACCTTTCAAGTAAAGAGATAGTATTCGTCGGTGACAGCATTTTCGGCTACAGCCACGGAAGCGTTTCTATCCCCGGTGTTGTGGGAGGCCTTACGGGCGCCGAAGTATTTAACATAGGTTACGGCGGAGCTCCCGCCCAGGGCGATTCTTCGGCTTCGAAGATGTGCTTTATGGGAGTGAACGACTATCTTCTGGACGGTGCCGATACCTCTGACATAACTTACGACGGACTTGCAGAAGAAATTGAAAACTTAAGAGAGAATCTTAACGGAAGCGAGCAGATTTTCTTCATACAGTTCGGTCTTAACGATTATTTCAACGGCCAGACCGTGGCGGGATACAAAGAAGCACTCATAAGAGAGACAAACAGGATAAAAGAAAAGTATCCCGATGCGATATATATAATAATGTCTCCCACTTTTACCGGAGAATACACTTGCGGAACAGAGATTAACTCACCTGTGGGATCGGTGCTGGCCGACTACCGCAGCGCATCGAAGGAAGCCGCGGAGGAGTTGGGAGTTCACTGGTTAAACTCGATCGAACTTTTCGATAAGATCAACGAATCAACCTTTACGCAATATCTCGGAGACTGGACACATCCATATTTCGAAGGCAGGTTTTACACCGGCGAGAGGATGGTGGAATACTTATCCGAAATCATAAAATGACCCTAGGGGACGGTGGTGTTGGTCCATTTTTTAATGGCGCCGCGCTACCGTCCCTTTGGTTTATTTTTTTTTAATCTTTTTACAAAGATATTTTATTGACAATACAAATGCTCGGTGATAGATTACATTGTAGATGTTAGCACTCGATATTGGTGAGTGCTAACAAACCGATAACCCGGGCAACCTTTAAAAGGAGCAAACGGTGGAACTTGACGAGAGAAAAATGACCATACTTCAGGCGGTGGTAAGAAATTATCTTGAGACCGGAGAGCCTGTGGGAAGTCGTACAATTTCAAAATACACCGACCTTAACTTAAGTTCGGCAACAATCAGAAACGAGATGGCCGATCTTGAGGAAATGGGTTATATAGTTCAGCCTCACACCTCGGCGGGCAGAGTTCCCACCGACAAAGGTTACAGGCTCTACGTAAACTGTATGCTTTCCGAGAAAGAAAAAGAAGTCGACGAGATAAAAGATGTTCTTTTAAAGAAAGAAGAAAAACTCGATGACCTTTTAAAGCAGGCAGCCAAAGTACTTGCGGTAAACACGAACTACGCGACGATGATCTCGTCACCCAGATACCGCGAGAACAAGCTTAAGTTCATACAGCTTTCCAGAGTGAGCGATTCACAGCTTCTGGCCGTAATAGTTACGGAAGGAAACGTGATCAAGAATCATCTCATCGAAACGGAAGATGCCCTCGATGACGAGACATTGCTTAAGCTTAACTTACTTATGAACACGAATCTTACGGGTCTTTCCGTTGAGGAGATAAATCTTCCCATGGTGGCTGTTTTGAAAAAGCAGGCGGGTGTTCACTCCGACATAGTCGGTAACGTACTCGATGCCGTATGTGAAGCCATTCATTCGGATGAGGACCTTGAGATATATACAAGCGGTACGAACAACATCCTCAAATATCCCGAGCTTGCCGACAGAGAAAGAGCCGGCGAACTCATACATGCATTTGAGGAGAAAGAACCCCTTACGGAGCTGGCACTGGGATCGCTTGCAAGCCAGTCGACCGGCATTCAGGTTTACATCGGCGACGAAGCACCGATCGAAAGCTTAAAGGATTGCAGTATCGTAACCGCAACATACGAGCTTGAGGACGGAATCAAAGGAACCATCGGAATCGTCGGTCCCAAGCGAATGGATTACGACAAGGTAGTCGGAACGTTAAAGCAGATCAAAAATCAGCTTGACGATCTTTATAAGAAAGGATGAGCAATTTGAAAGAGGAAGAATTAAAGAAGCCGGGCGAGATCGAAGACGAGGGCAGTGAAAACGTCGAAGAAGAGATCAAAGAAGAAGCCACGGAAGCGGGAGAAGAGGTCGCAGACGACAAGGAACCCGAAAAAGAAGATAAGAAAAAGAAAAAAGACAAAAAGCAGGACGCGCTTAAAGATAAGATAGCGGAACTTGAAGATACCACAAAGAGGCAGCTGGCCGAATTCGAAAACTTCAGGAGACGTACGGAGAAAGAAAAAGCAACCATGTTCGACATGGGAGCAAAGAGCGTTATAGAGAAGATACTTCCGGTTATAGACAACTTCGAAAGAGGACTTGCTTCCGTACCGGCCGATGAAGCCGAAGGCGGATTCTATAACGGAATGAACATGATATACAAACAGCTTTTGGGAGAACTCGACAAGATAGGTGTTAAACCCATCGAGGCCAAAGGCAAGGAATTCGATCCAAACTTACACAACGCCGTAATGCAGGTACAAAGCGATGAGTTTGAAAGCGGAACAGTCGCAGAGGAATTGCAGAAGGGTTATACATACCACGATTCAGTAGTCAGACACGCAATGGTGTCTGTTGTCGAATAAAGAATAAATCACACAGGAGGAAATAGATATGAGTAAAATAATCGGTATCGACTTAGGAACAACAAACAGCTGCGTAGCAGTAATGGAAGGTGGTAAACCCACCGTTATAGCAAACACTGAAGGAGCACGTACAACACCTTCCGTAGTTGCTTTTTCAAAGACAGGTGAAAGACTTATCGGTGAGCCCGCAAAGCGTCAGGCAGTCACCAATGCAGAGAAGACCATTTCCTCTATCAAGAGAGATATGGGTACTGACAGAGGACGTAACATCGACGGAAAGAACTATTCTCCTCAGCAGATCTCCGCAATGATCCTTCAGAAGCTTAAGGCAGACGCTGAGAGCT
>CAMPBP010000194.1 GCA_946639085.1 uncultured Lachnospiraceae bacterium | reverse complement strand
TCATATATGTGAATGGCTGCTTTGTTGTCTTCAAGCACTCTTAGACCCACCGTTTCCATACCCATGTCGTTAAAAGCTATGTCCATGGAAAGTTTCTGTCCTTCATAGCCGTAACCTTTACCGCTCATGCCGGGTTCTCCGATAAAGATACCGAATTCACATGTATGAGCTTCATTATCTATATCTCTGAAGTAAATGCTTCCGATACTTTTATCGTTTTCACAAAGGCATACGATAAACTGCCTTACAAGACCGGTCTTAACCTTTGTCTCGATCCAGTTAAGATGGTCTTCTTTGGTAACAGGCTTTCTGTATATGAAGTTCTTAACTACGAAATCCGCATTTCTCCACCTTACGATATCGTCGGTGTCCTCTGCGGTCATTTCGCGAAGATAAACCTTTTTGCCTTTTCTTAGTATCATAGCGTTCTCTTTTCTTTCTGCGGGACCAAGCTCTGCAAGTAATACCGCCAAGAACATGATACCGCATCCGATCAATTCGCGAAAGGACAGTATCTCTCGCAAAATGATAGCGCCAAACGTAACGGAAAATACCGATTCAAGACTCATGAGTATCGATGCCACCGCAGGCTTAACTTTCTTTTGGGCAACCATCTGGAGCGTATATGCAACGCCGCAGGAAAATACTCCGGCATAGCCTATGGGGATCCATGCCGAGAGAATATCGCTCATAGCGGGATGCTCCCATATCATAAGACCCGTACCCAAAAGTGCACTGGTCAGAAACTCAATGAACGCAAGCTTTATACAGTCTACCTCACCGGCGAAACGGTCGATTGCAAGTATCTGAAATGAAAACAGTACGGCGCATGCGAAAAGATAGATGTCACCGGTTGAGAGTGTAAGTTCTGAGCTGTCCTTTATACAAAGGAAATAAAGACCCACCAAAGCGAGGGCCACCGAAAGCCATATGAGTTTACCGGGTTTCTTCTTAAGAGCCAGAGAAAAGACCGGCACAAGTACTACGTAAAAAGCGGTTATGAAACCGGCTTTTCCCGCCGTTGTTGTTACGATACCAAGCTGCTGGACGCTGCTTGCGAGAAAAAGAAAGATACCGCATACCACACCGCCTATCCAGAGACGTTTGTCGGTAAAGCTCGTTTCTTTTTCTTTGGACTTAAAGTCCTTAATAACAATAACAGGGAGTAATGCAATTACTCCCAGATAGTATCGTGCCGTATTGAAGGTGAATGGACCCACATAGTCCATTCCCGCGCTTTGTGCCACAAATGCCGCTCCCCAGATGATAGCTGTGATAAGGAGCAGCAGGCTGTATTTATATTTCATAATCTTCCATTTCCGCATCGCTTACGGGAGCATAACCGTCTTCGATTATCGCTACCATATGCTTAAGTATATCGGGATCGAACTGAGTTCCGGCGTTACGCTTTAACTCGTCGAGAATAAAGTCGTAAGAAAGTGAGTTACGGTAACATCTCTTACTGGACATAGCGTCGTAAGAATCGGCTACGCAGATGATACGTCCTTCAAGCGGAATCTCATCGCCTTTAAGATGCTCGTTGTAACCTTTGCCGTCGTAACGTTCGTGATGGTACTTGATACCGTTTACTACGCCGGGTATCGAAGAGAAGTCTTTCATGATCGAAGCACCCATGGCGGGATGACGCTTGATGATTTCGAACTCTTCATCGCTTAATCTTCCGGGTTTGGTAAGGATGCTGGCGGGAATACCGACTTTACCGATATCGTGAAGAAGACCGATGTAGTAGATCCTCTCCTGATCGTGCTCATCCATTCCCATTCTTTCCGCGATCATCTTCGAGTAGATCGCAACACGAACGGAGTGACCCTTTGTATATTCGTCCTTCGTATCGATTATGTTTGCTATGGTACGAAGGGATTCACTAACGAGGTTCTTGTATGCCGCGTGAGTCTTTGTATAGTTCTCCATCTTGATACGGACATATTCCGAGAAGATGAAAACTACTAAAGATGCGGCCAAAAGAACAATAAAAATCCAGAAAGCGGGATAACTCTTTAAAGCCCTGCTCTCGTAGTAGTCCAACGTTATTTCGTTCATCTCACAAACATTGGGAGAATACATCACAAGTCCGAAAGACTTGCGAGCGCTCGGAGGAACGAATTCATTGAATTCGGCGGGCTTATACATAAGCTTGTCACCGCCAAGAGAGAAGAAACCTGCCCATGAAGTATCAATGGTACAGCCGTCTTCAACGATTATGGTAACGTTCCAATTGCGGATGGCGTGATTGGAATTGTTTACAAGTTCAATCTCGTACTGATTGCCGACTCTTTCCCCGTCCTGCCATTCTCCGCGCGCCGTCGCTATGACATAGATCTCTTCATTATCAGTGCTGTCGATTGACCAGTCGAAAGAAAGAGATCTCTGCATTTTATCTGATTTGTTTGCATACTGAACGGTAATGATCAGTCCTGCAATCGAAATTAACGCAACGATCAACAGAATCAATCGGTTGCGGTAATTTGCATAGTTTGCGCCCTTATGTTTCACTGTCTGACCCTCTTTTAGAAAAAGATTTTTCCAAAAACCGACTCCCCCTAAGAATCTGTTTATTCTCTAAACAAGACAGTTTTGTTAATTATCACACAATTTCGGAAAATAATCAAGGAAAACCCATAGTTATGTAAAATAAATCGCAATCAATCCACGCCTCGGATGGATACGTTTTTTATCGTTTTCTTAAGGATGGTAACAAAGCCTTCAAGTTCTTCTTTGGTGTATGAAGAAAACCTTCGCTCGATCACTCTCTCGGAGTCGATATAACCCTGCAAAAAGTATTGTTTGGCACCCGAAAGAAGCTCGCCGATCTTTTCAAAGGTTTCTTTGCTGTGAAGCTCTTTCACAACGGTAGTGCGAAACTCATAATCGATGGGACCGTTCTTTAAAAGGTCTATGCTCTCTTTGATAAGCGATGTATCGAGTTTTACACCTGCCACCGTATGGTAATCATCCAAAGATGATTTTATATCCATTGCCACATAGTCCAGAAGACCATTTTCCATAAGTCTTTTTAACACTTCCGGTCTGTATCCGTTTGAGTCCAGTTTGACCATTACTCCAAGCTCTTTTAACCGCTTGATAAAGTCTTCAAGATCCGCCTGCAAGGTGGGTTCTCCACCTGTTATACATACACCTTCTATGATGCCTTTTCGCTTCTTTATATGGTCAAATATGACATTTTCATCTATCAACGGTTGCGACAACGGATTGAGCACAAGATCGGCGTTCTGACAGTAAGGACATCGCATATTGCAACCTCCGGTAAAAACGGTCGAAGCAAGATGTCCCGGGAAATCTAAAAGTGTTGTTTTATTAAAACCGTGTATCTGCATATGATTAAGCCTCTTAAAAGTTTACATTCAAAGGGAAATCCCTTATTATGATTATACCACTTTTTCGGAGCAGATAATGAAAAGAGAATTGACCGAAGACGAAAAATACATGAAGGAAGCCCTGAAAGAAGCCATGAAGGGCTATAAGATCGGTGAAGTTCCCATCGGTTGTGTCATAGTGTACGAAGGAAAGATAATCGGTCGAGGTTACAACAGACGAAAGACCGACAAGTCCACTCTTTCACACGCCGAGATCACGGCCATAAAAAAGGCTTCAA
>CAMPBP010000193.1 GCA_946639085.1 uncultured Lachnospiraceae bacterium | reverse complement strand
AAGAGTGACGATGCAAAAGACTATCTTAAGATGAAGGATTCGGTTCTTGATGAAGTAAAGAAGATGTTCAAGCCCGAATTCCTTAACCGTATCGACGAGATGATAGTGTTCCACTCGCTCACCAAGAAAGACTTAAGCGATATATGTACGCTGCTTTCAAAGAATCTTATCGCAAGATGCAAAGAGCAGATGGACATTTCGCTTACGTTCTCGAAAGAACTTAAGGATTACATAGTTGCCAACTTTGCCGATCTTAAGATGGGCGCAAGACCTATTAAGAGAGCAATACAGTCATTCGTGGAAGATGCCCTCGCCGAAGAAATACTCAGAAAGAATATACGTCCCGGCGATAAAGTGGTCGCAAAGGTTAAAGACAAGAAGGCTGTTTTCACAGTAAAAAGGGAAGAAGTAAATGGCTAAAGCTAAGACAGCATTTTTCTGTCAGTCATGCGGATATGAGTCCTCCAAATGGATGGGACAATGCCCCGCATGCAAGGAATGGAATACATTTGTAGAGGAGCCTGCTGAGGCGAGAAAGACTGCCGCGAACAAAGTGACCGGCGAAGTCAACAAACCCGTTTTGCTTAAAGATGTCCCTTCGGATGAGGCAGAAAGAACACCTTCGGGCTCAAAAGAACTGGATCGCGTCCTCGGAGGCGGGATCGTTAAAGGTTCACTTGTGTTAATAGGCGGCGATCCCGGAATAGGAAAGTCGACCCTTCTTTTGCAGGTCACCAAAAACCTTTCTTCTTTCGGAAAGAAGGTTTTGTATGTTTCGGGTGAGGAGTCTCTTCGTCAGATCAAGCTGCGCGCCGACAGACTGGGAAGTGAAGATAACGGGATGCTGCTTCTTTGCGAGACAAATCTTGAAGCGATACATTCTGCCATTTTGGACATAAAGCCCGATACGGTAATAATCGATTCCATCCAGACAATGTACAAAGAAGACGTAAGCTCGGCACCCGGCAGTGTTTCGCAGGTAAGAGAGACTACGGCCTTACTTTTGCAGATAGCAAAGCAATACGACATTACGATATTCATTGTCGGTCATGTCACCAAAGAAGGCGCCGTTGCGGGCCCCAGGGTTTTGGAACATATGGTGGACACCGTTTTGTATTTTGAGGGTGACAGACATGCAAGCTACAGGATACTTCGAGCGGTAAAGAACAGATTCGGTTCCACCGACGAGATAGGTGTATTCGAGATGCGCGAGGACGGACTTAAAGAAGTGCCCAATCCCAGTGAGTTCATGTTAAGCGGCCGAGATGAGCATTCAAGCGGATGCGTCGTTACATGCTCCATGGGAGGAACCCGTCCAATCATGGTGGAGATACAGGCGCTTGTTTGCAAGAGTGCTTTCGGTCTTCCAAGACGCCAGGCAACCGGAATGGACAACAACCGCGTAAACCTTTTGATGGCTGTCATCGAAAAGCGAGGGGGACTAAACATCGGAGACCAGGCCGCATATGTAAATATTGCGGGTGGTTTTAAGATAAATGAGCCCTCCTTAGATCTTGCTACGGTTCTTGCCATAGTTTCTTCTTTTAAGAACAAGCCTGTGGATGAGAAGACGGTAATATTCGGAGAAGTGGGTCTGGGAGGCGAAGTCAGGGCGGTAAGCCGCGCGGAGAGCCGGGTGAGAGAAGCTGCAAAACTTGGATTTACGAGATGTATTCTCCCTAAAAGTAACATAGACGAAGCAATAAAAAAGGTTCCCGGTATAGAACTTATAGGCGTAAGAAACTTAAATGAAGCAATAGATGTGAATTGAAATGCTCATTTTTGAGAAGAAAATGCCACAGATTTATTATATTTTGTTATCGTGGAGCATTTATTTCAGTGACGGAGGATTAATATGGCAGCAGAGAAGATCATATTAAAAGATAACGCCAACATCAAATTTAACAATAACGTGGATTTTTGCGTGGGAACCGGAAGAACGGGACTTGCGCTTTGCAAAGAATATCTTGACGAGCTTTCTTTGGTACAGGAGGAGATAGGTTTTAAGCACATAAGAGGTCACGGACTTTTCAGTGACGATGTTGCCATCTATCGTGAGTACGAAGAAAACGGAAAGACTAAATTTGAGTACAACTTCACATATCTTGATCGTATTTACGATTCATATCTTGAGAGAAATATAAGACCTTTCATTGAACTTGGCTTTATGCCGAAGCAGCTTGCCAGCGGAACGCAGACGATCTTCTATTGGAAGGGAAACACGACACCTCCCAAGGATTACAAACGTTGGCAGAGTATGTTAAAGGCATATTTCGAGCATATCATCGATCGTTACGGATTCGATGAGGTTAAGACGTGGCCCATAGAAGTATGGAATGAGCCCAACCTCCCCGGATTTTGGAAAGATGCCGATATGAATGAGTATTTCAAACTCTTCACGAAGTCTTTTGAAGCGATAAAGAAGATCAGTCCCGAGTTTAAGGTGGGCGGTCCCGCAATCTGTGGTGTTCGCGACGAGGAATGGATCAAGGCGTTCTGCGAATATCTTCACAAGAACAAGATCGTTCCCGATTTCTTTACAAGACATCACTATACGGTGGAATTCCCCGAAAGAGTCGGACATTACGATTATCATGTCGTATCCGATCCCGAGGACGGATTCAAAAACCTTAAGAGCACTAGAGACATTATCGATTCATACAAGGAATTTAAGGGGCTTCCGATCCACATTACGGAGTTCAGCACTTCATATACTCCTTTCGGTGTCATTCACGATACGAACTTTAACGCCGCATATCTTGCAAGACTTTTGTCACGCATGGGGGATGTAAACGAATCCTACTCATATTGGACATTCGGCGATGTATTCGAAGAGCAGGGTGTTCCTTATACTCCTTTCCACGGAGGATTCGGCCTTGTTGCCGGCGGATGCATTCCCAAGCCTACGTTTTATACCTTCGCTTTCTTTAAAAAGCTTAAGGTTAAGGCCGAGAAATGCATATTAAGACAGGACGACGCAGTTGTTGTAAAGACTAAAGACGGATATGCAGGCGTCCTATGGAACACTTCCAAAAAGAAGATAACCAAAGAATTTGATTTCAAGAAGGGCGAATACAGTCTTTTGACTCAGACGGTCGACGAAGAGACCTGTAATCCCTTAAAGTTATGGCATGATCTCGGAGAACATGCCAACCCCACAAAGGCAGAAGTGAAGATGCTTCGCGATGCCGCAAAACCTTTAACGTCTTCTGAGAGGGTAACCGATAAGATCACTGTTGACGTGAAAAAGAACGGTGTTGTTTACTTTGAACTCGTTCGGTCAACAATCACTCCCGACAGAGGATACGACTATAACAGGGTGCTTGCCCTCAGATAGGAGGAGCGATGTATTTATTAAGCTATACCAGAAAACCGATAGACAACGTGCTTTACGACGAGCGTTTGGCCTACAGTTGTCATTTTGCCTATTCGGATGACGGTAAAGTGTTTTATCCGTTAAATCACAACAGCGGCGTTCTTTTTGCGAAGGCTGTTGAAAACGAAGACGGTTCCCTGGATCCGAGAACACTTAAGAAGCCCGTTATCTCTGAAAATGAGTACGGAAGATTTTTGGTCTCTTGTGAGTTTTGCGGTCCCGAAGGTGAGGATCTGGGAAAAGTCATCACATATGCCACCGATGACTTT
>CAMPBP010000192.1 GCA_946639085.1 uncultured Lachnospiraceae bacterium | reverse complement strand
TGGAAATCCGTTGTAACCCATGGAAAGGATCTTGTTATCGGGGCTTACTATACATGCGCCGACCTGTGTGTTGGGGTCTTTTGAACGCATACCCGATAACACCGATACTCCCATAAAATATTCGTCCCACGAAATATAATCGCTACGTTTCACTTAGTTACCCTCCAAATACAATTATTTCCCCAAAACTATTTTGTACCGAAAATTCTGTCTCCGGCATCTCCGAGTCCGGGAACGATATAAGCGTGATCGTTAAGATGATCGTCCAAAGCGCCTACATACATATCAACATCGGGATGAGCTTCTTTCATGCGCTCAATTCCTTCGGGTGCAGCGATGATACACATAAAGTGGATCTTCTTGCAACCTTTGTCCTTAAGCATCTGAATGGCTGCTACGGATGAACCGCCGGTCGCAAGCATGGGATCTACAACAAATACTTCTCTTTCGTTGCAGTCTGCGGGAAGCTTGCAATAATATTCAACAGGTTCATGAGTCTCAGGATCTCTGTAAAGACCGATGTGTCCTACTTTTGCGGTAGGTATAAGGGTGAGCATACCGTCAACCATACCAAGACCTGCTCTTAAAATGGGAACGATAGCCATCTTCTTACCTTTAAGTTCCTTAACGGTAGTCTTGCAGATGGGAGTTTCGATCTCCACGTCAGAAAGTTCAAGATCTCTTGTTGCTTCGTAACAGATAAGCTGAGCGATCTCCGAGATCGTCTGTCTGAAATCTTTTGTACCCGTGTCCTTTCTTCTGATGTAACCGATCTTGTGCTGGATCAACGGATGATCCATAACTACTACTTTTGCCATATCGTCCTCCTGGTTTTACATTATATTATTGATTTTTGCTACTCTGCGTCTGTGTTTTTCTTCTTCGGAAAAAGGAGTGTCCAAAAATGTGTCCACTATCTCAAGTGCCTGAAGAGTACCGATCATACCGCCTCCCATGGCAAGCATGTTCGCATCATTGTGCTCTCTTGTAAGTCTTGCGGATGTTTTCTCCGAACAAAGAGCGCATCTTACGCCCTTTATCTTATTGGCAACCATCGAGATACCGATTCCTGTGGTACAAATAACGATACCTCTGTCACATTCTCCCGAGCCCACCGCTTCAGCCGCAGGCTGTCCGAAATCGGGATAGTCGCATGAATTGGTATCATGTGTTCCGAAATCCTTGTACTCAAGTCCTCTCTTTTCAAGATGCTTTTTTACGGCCTCTTTAAGTTCAAATCCGCCGTGATCGCTTGCGATTGCTATCATATCGCTTCTCCTTTTCTTTATACTGTAAGAACATGGTGTCCGGCAGCCTTCATAAGCCTGTTCATCGTGGCGCACCCCACACCCGTCTCCTTAAATGCTTCCGAATATATGACTTCTGCGTCCTCGTCATCAAGCTCACGCAATATTGCAAAAAGGAGCCGTGCCGCTTCATCCTCATTGTAAAATGAGCCTGCGCTCTTTATTAAAAAACGCTTGTCATATTTCGCTGTGTTTTCAGCTGCCGCTATGACGGCAACCTTTTTACCTTCGGTTATGTCCTTATCTCCGAGACGATTTATCGCATCAGCCACCTTATCCGCGTCACCTTCGACTATCGTAAGCGGAGCATTGGGAGCATAGTGTCTGTATTTCATTCCCGGTGCTTTCGGAGCAACATCTGCGGCAGGTTCTTTTATTGCCCTGTCCCACAATACCTTTACCCCAAGTGCCTTAGAAAGCATATCTTCCGTAATATAACCGGGTCTTAAGATCACGGGTGTTTCTTCTGTCAGATCGACTATTGTGGATTCGAGTCCCACGAGCGAACGACCGCCGCATAAGATCATATTTATTCGCCCGTCCATATCTTCTATGACATATTTATCTTCTGTCGGGCTCGGTTTTCCCGAAAGGTTTGCGCTGGGAGCGGCAACATATCCGCCTGCAGCTTTTATGAATGCATTGGCGATCTTGTCGGAAGGCATGCGTACCGCAACCGTTGAAAGACCTCCTGTGGTTTCAAAAGGGACCGCATCGGACTTCTCAAATATCATGGTAAGAGGTCCCGGCCAGAAAGCCTCAGCAAGTACATAAGCTTCCTTCGGTATCTTCTTCACAACCTTTGCCAAGGATTCCATGTCCGCTATGTGAACGATCAGCGGGTTGTCGCTTGGACGTCCCTTTGCCGCATATATCTTCTTTGAAGACTCGGGATTGAGAGCGTCTCCTCCCAGCCCGTATACCGTCTCGGTAGGGAAGGCAACCAGTCCGCCGGACTTGATCACGTCTCCCGCTTCCTTGATCAGGGCTTCATCTATATCGTTTTCTTCTACTCTTATTATCTTAGTATTCACACCATTTCCATTATAGCATTATTTGAAAATTCTGTACACGAAAATGGGGCTTGTAAAGCCCCATTGTTTACTGATTCATATATGCTTCTATGCAATCCCAGATGTCGGGAGTTTCCTGTCCCAGTTTCCAGGACGCGACGCCTGCAACGCCTGCCTGTTTCATTACGTTAAGTCTTACTTCTATGGAATCTTTATCCTCCATCCAAACCTGGTAATAAACGCCGCCGATGGTTGCTTCGCCATAATTTTGATAGGTCGTTTCATCCCATTTGGTCTCAATACCGTTTCGCTTTAAGAAGTCCTGTGAAACCTCCATCGTAACCGCTTCGGAAGTAAGTTCTTCGCCTTCCGTTTTCCATACTCTCGTATAGAAAGGAACCGCGTTTATGACTCTTTCCTTGGGAACAAGGTTGATCGTAGTCTCGATACCGTTCTGCATCCAGGGTATCGAAGAAACCGAACCGGCTTCCGGCGAACCTTTGTAATGTTCATCGTAACCCATGATTATGATGTAATCCACAAACTCTCCCTGAGAGTGACGGTTATAATGAGCCGTATATTCCGTAGGAACGTAGTTGTCTACGGAGATTACGAGGTTGTTCTCGTGACATGCGATGGCAAGCTCTCTTATGAACTGAACATAACTGTCAGCGCACTGTGAAGTAACGTACTCAAAGTCAACATTTATTCCGTCAGCTCCGTAAGAAAGAACTGATGCCACCAATTCGCTTACAAGGTTTCTTCTTTTACTTGTATAGGAAAGTATCTCGTAATCGTCGATCTCGACACCCGTATGGAAATCCGAAATGAGTGCCCATACTTCAAGGCCCATATCATGTGCGGCATTGGTATAATCAACATTTGCCACATGTGTAAAGGAGCCTTCGTTGTCAACGAGCCAGTACCATGTGGGTGAGATGACATTTAATGCCTTCGTGCCCGAAACGGCCGAACGAAGTTCGCTTCCGCCCATGGCAAACTCGATATTGTGCCATGTAAGATTGATCTTATGGTCTCTCGTAAGATAGTTGAAATCTTCTTTTGCCGCGTCGTTTACGGGCGTAAGTGAATCGGTTCTTTCATCTTTTAATCTGAAGTTCTCAACATAACCGATAAAGCAGTCGTCGGTCTTGACCTTTGTCCACTCGTCCATGGGTTCGATGATCTCTACGGTGGTTCCTTCCGAAATATCGCAAAGGATCTCGCTTTTAACGCCACCTTTTCTTCTGACCTGAGTATCGCTCTTTATCGTTGCGATGTTTCTTGCACCCCACTCGGTATAGACCTGAACTCTGTGCGGATCGTCACATACTTCGTAAGAGA
>CAMPBP010000191.1 GCA_946639085.1 uncultured Lachnospiraceae bacterium | reverse complement strand
CAAAGCTGCCTCGAGATTGTTGAACTTGCCTCCATCCGAAAAAGAATCCTGCGTTACATTCAGGATTCCGAATATATAAGTGTGGTTATTGACATCAAATTCTCTACCCGAAATTTTCATACCCCATACACCTCTTATCTTTTTAACATATCGAAGAATCGCCACTGAAGCGATTTGTTCTCCGCAAATTCACCCCTGGTGGCTATCGTCGTGGTTGTGCTTCCCGGTTTCTTTACACCGCGCATCGTCATGCACATATGCTCGGCCTCCACAACGACCATAACTCCCTTGGGAGAAAGATATTTGTCGATTGCATCTGCGATCTGTGAAGTCATACGCTCCTGAAGCTGAAGACGTCTTGCATATACTTCAACGCATCTTGCCAGCTTACTTAAGCCCACTACCTCACCGTTTGGAATGTACGCGATGTGAACATGTCCGAAGAACGGAAGCATGTGATGTTCGCACATGGAAAAGAAAACGATATCGCGTTCCAATACCATTTCACTGTTGTCTACTTTAAATCTTTTTTTGAGTATCTCGCCGGGGTCTTCCTCGTATCCTGCGAATATCTCGTGATACATTCTCGCGATACGGTCGGGAGTCTCAACAAGTCCCTCTCTTTCGGGATTCTCTCCCATTCCTTCTATGAGGCTTTTTACCCCTTCTTTTATAAGATCGTCATCGAACATTTTGTTTTCCTTCTTTTATGAACTCTTTTATCTTACTTAAGTAAGAAAGCGACCCGAAGGCAACGATCACGTCATCTTTCGAAGCCATCAAAAGTGCCGTTTCAACCGCCTCGGGAATGCTGTCCGCCGCAGTCACGTTAGGGTTTACTTCCCGTACCGCCTCCGCCAATTCCATCGCCGGCAAAGCCCTTTGCCTGTTGGGACTCGTCACCGTGATGACTTGCCATGCAAGGTCACAGGTATTTCTTATTACTTTATCATATTCTTTGTCTTTTAGCACACCTATAATGAATATTAATCGGCGATTTTCGAAATATCGCGTTATATTCTTTGCCAGCACCTTCGATGCCGGTTCGTTATGTGCTCCGTCTATCACAAACAGAGGTTTTTGGCATATCACTTCAAAACGCCCCGGAAGTGAAGCCTTAAAAAGTCCGGCTCTCATTTGTTTTTCGCTTATCTTTGCGCCAAGAACGTTAAGTTCTCTTACGACCCCGATCGCCAAGGCGGCATTTAGAGGCTGATATTCTCCGGCCATGGAAAGCTTCAGTGCTTTATACTCATTCAGATCGAATACCGTTTCGTTAAGTGTATATAAGGCATTCTTTACTTCCCCGGGCTCGACGGCTTTTACGTTTGCGTGCCTTGCCGCTGCGATCGTTTCTATCGCATCGTCGGATTCTTTGTTTGACTTTATGTAAACCGCGCGTCCGTTTTCTCTTATTATACCGGCCTTATTTGAAGCAATGTCTTTAAGAGAATTTCCAAGATATTGCATATGGTCCATACCGATCTGGCAAAATACCGAAACAAGTGTATCGGACATCGCATTTGTAGCATCTTCCCTACCGCCCAGACCGCATTCGATCACCGCGTACTCACAGCCTTTTTGATAAA
The DNA here is from genome assembly GCA_946639085.1 of uncultured Lachnospiraceae bacterium. Lineage (GTDB taxonomy): Bacteria > Bacillota > Clostridia > Lachnospirales > Lachnospiraceae > UBA1258. Next base: position 2,107 of record CAMPBP010000191.1, on the reverse strand, counting down.
AATACAAAAGTGCCAGTGCCGTCTCAAGTTCAAACCTTGTAAAAGACAGATCCGTGTTCTTTATCTCTTCGATCAGGTTTACATAATCCTTTTCGGATATGTTCCTGCCGTTAACTTTTATGATCTCGCGCTCTTCAAATACGGCGGGTGACGAATAATGACCGGTCTTGTAACCGGCTTCTTTTAACACCGATGCAATAAAAGTACCTGTTGACCCTTTACCGTTGGTGCCTGCAATGTGAATGATCTTAAAGTGGGATTCGGGACGTGAAAGCTTGTTAAGAAGTGCGTTCATCGCATCAAGTCCGGGCACTATCCCTTTGGTATACAATAGTTCCAAATACTCGTCACATTCGCGTTTTGTCATACTCATACACCTATCTTACAATCGGCAAAAATAAAGTCAACGATTTGGGAAGAAATTATGAAATCTTTAATTGATTATAAATCATTCCTATGTTATTCTTTTTTCTAAGAATGAAAGGAGGTCACCGATGAACGCTACCGAATGCATTAAAGGACGCAGAAGTATACGTACATTTACAGACGAACCCGTTTCACATGAGCTGATCGACGAGATTGTAGAAGTTGCCCGTTTCGCTCCCAGCTGGAAAAACACTCAGATATCCAGATACGTTGCAGTTGAAGGAGCCAAGAAGGCTGAAGTTGCCGCCACCTGTTTTGAAGCATGGAAAGGCAATGCGGATATGGTTGCAGCGGCTCCCATGGTGATCGCTCTTACATACATTAAGAACCGTTCGGGATTTGAACGTGACGGTTCCTATTCCACTTCCAAAGAAGACCGCTGGCAGAATTTCGATACAGGTATCGCAGCCGAGGCATTTTGTCTGGCAGCATACGAGAGAGGACTCGGCACCGTTATCCTCGGCATCTTCGATGAGACCAAGGCCGCAAAAGTTCTTGATATTCCCGAAGACAGAGGCGTAGCCGCTTTCATCGTTATCGGACATCCCGCTTGCAGTCCCGAAGCTCCCAAACGTAAAGAGGTTTCGGAATTGGTTACATATTTAAGTTGATTTAAAGAGAAGGATTTTTCCTTCTCTTTTTTGTAATAGGAGGAATCTATGAGACATTTGATGAGTCCACTCGACTTCACAACCGACGAACTTGAAAGACTGTTCGTCCTGGCAGGCGACATCGAAAAGAACATGGACAAATACGCCCATGTTTGTGACGGCAAAAAGCTTGCCACCTGCTTTTACGAGCCTTCGACACGTACAAGGCTTTCCTTTGAAGCGGCAATGTTAAACTTAGGAGGCAGCGTACTGGGCTTTTCCGAAGCATCCAGTTCTTCTGCAGCCAAAGGAGAAAGCGTATCCGACACCATAAGGATCATCTCCTGCTACGCAGACATCTGCGCCATGAGACATCCCAAGGAAGGTGCTCCGATGGTAGCGGCAAGCCGTTCACGTATCCCGGTCATTAATGCGGGGGACGGCGGACATCAGCATCCCACCCAGACGCTTACCGATCTTCTTACCATAAGAAGCCTCAACGGCAAGATAAGCAACTTCACCATCGGCCTTTGCGGTGACCTTAAGTTCGGCCGTACGGTACACTCTCTCATAAGAGCACTTTTAAGATACGAAAACATCAACTTCGTATTCATCTCACCCGACGAACTCAAGGTTCCCGACTACATAATAAATGCACTGGAAGAAAAGAACGCTCCCTACAAGGAAGTCACCAAACTTGAAGACGTCATCGGTGACCTGGACATTCTTTATATGACAAGAGTGCAGAAAGAACGCTTCTTCAACGAAGAAGACTACATAAGATTAAAAGACTTCTACATACTTACCAAAGAAAAACTCTCCTACGCAAAAGAAAACATGATGGTACTCCATCCCCTTCCCCGCGTAAACGAGATCTCGGTTGAAGTAGACGACGATCCCAGAGCCATGTATTTCACACAGGCACAATACGGAGTATACGTACGTATGGCACTCATAATGACACTACTCGGTCTTGCACCCGATGTTTTGGATAAGGAGGCTTAAAGATGTTAAATGTAGGAAAGATCGAAGAAGGCTTTGTGCTGGATCATATCAAGGCCGGTATGAGTCTTACGATTTACCATCAGCTG
>CAMPBP010000190.1 GCA_946639085.1 uncultured Lachnospiraceae bacterium | reverse complement strand
TCTTTTATGTGCTTCTTTTAGAAGCTTTATTTCCTGTTTTTGCTTCTTCTCGTCGGCTTTGAGTTTTTTACGCTCTTCTTTTATTTTTTTCTTTTCCGCTGCCGCGGGATTGTCGTTTGCTGCCATGTTTGGTCCTCTTATCTGTTTGCGCCGGTTGCTTCAAGCTGTCTTCTTGAATAAACAAAGCTGTTGTGCTCGTCATTCTCGACGCTTTCTTTATGGTTTTCTTCGGCCTTGAATTCTTCGAAAGCTTTCTCTCTGAGTCTTTCGTACATCTTGCGTTCCTTAATTGCTTCCACAAGTTTGAGACGTTCGATCTCAAGCGCCTCTTCGGCCTTCTTTACCGCTTTCTGCTGGTCGACAATGTATTCTTTTATCCTGACTATTGATTCTTCGTTGTCCAAAATATCCTGAAGTATAAGATTGCTGTCCCGAAGTCTTCTTCCTTCGTCTTCGTAGAAAGAAAGCCGGTCGAACAGTCCCGCCAGCTTAAGCTCTTCATCGTCCAGTCGCCTTCTGGCGGCCGCAAAATCAAGCTTCTGCTGCTCCTCGAGCCTCAATTTGATATTAAGAACGCTTTGAAGTCTGAATACAAACCTTGCCATTATCTATCCGTTTCCGAATCCGCATCCGAATCACCGGCAAATATGGCTCTCATTCCGGCAAGTGTCTCTTCAAACGAAACTTTCTCGTCGGTCTCCTGCCTTAAAAATTCATTTACGGATCGTATCTTTGCTATGGCGTCATCGATATCGGGATTGCTTCCCTCTCTGTAGGCGCCGATATTAATAAGGTCTTCCGCTTCGGCATATGTTGCCATTATGTTCTTTATCTTTCCGGCCAGAGTTTTGTGTTCTTTGTCCACTATCTGCGACATACATCTTGAGATGCTCATGAGTACGTCTATGGCCGGGTAATGGTTTCTTTGTGCAAGACGGCGGTTTAGCATTATGTGTCCGTCGAGGATGCTTCGCGCCGTATCGGTTATGGGTTCGTTGAAATCGTCGCCGTCCACCAAAACGGTATAAAGTCCGGTAATGGAGCCTTTGTCGCTTCGGCCGGCTCTTTCGAGCAGTTTTGGCATCTCCGCATAAACACTGGGAGGATAACCTCTCGACACGGGAGGCTCACCGCTTGCGAGTCCGATCTCTCTTTGAGCCATTGAAAAACGGGTAAGAGAGTCCATCATCAAAAGGACGTCTTTCCCTTTGTCCCTGAAATATTCCGCTATTGCGGTGGCGGTCTTTGCGGCTTTTGTACGTTCAAGAGCCGGTCTGTCGCTTGTTGCGATGACAAGCACCGAACGTTTCATACCTTCTTCGCCCAGGTCTCGCTCAACAAACTCTCTGACCTCACGTCCACGCTCGCCTATAAGAGCGATGACGTTGATATCGGCTTTTGTGTTTCTCGCAAACATACCCATGATCGTCGATTTTCCGACGCCGGAGCCTGCGAATATACCTATTCTTTGTCCTTTTCCCACCGTAAGCAGTCCGTCAACGGCCCTGACGCCGAGAGTAAGCACTTCGTCGATGATCTTTCTTGACATGGGATCCGGAGGAGGCGCTTCTATCGGATAGGTGATCCCCTTAACGCTCACTCCTTCGGGAGGATTGCCCAATCCGTCGAGACACAGTCCCAAAAGGTCCTCGCTTACGACCACGCTTAAGGGATGCTGCTCGTTCTCCACAAGACAGCCGTTTGCAATACCGTCAACCTTTCCGTAAGGCATAAGGAGCACTTTTCCGTCTTTAAAACCCACAACTTCCGCCGTTGCCAGAGCACGGGATCCGTCTTTTGAATAGATCGTGCACATGTCTGCAAGTTTGCAGTCCGGGCCGTAGCTTTCGATCGTAAGACCGACGGCATTAGCTATCTTACCCTGGGATTTATAAAAAGGTTTTCCTTTTATTTCCGAATATTTTGATAAATCGAGTTCTGCGGAAAGCATCATTATCTGCCTCCGTAAGAAAGTGCCCGAAGTGTTTTGGTAAGTTCTTCAACTTCGGTATCTATCGAACAGTCCATGATTCCGAAAGGAGTCTCTACTTTTGCTTCGGTAGCGGTGAGTCTTTCGTCGGAAACCACCGTAAGCTCTCCCTTTATGGCCGCTCTTTCTTTTAACTCGTCTTTTAACGAATCAACCGTTTCAAAATCCACGGGGCTTACCCTTATCGTAACTTCTTCGCTCGAATCGGCATCAAAAAGTGCGGCAAGAATAAGGTTTTTCATCACATCTTTCTTTGAGTAGAAAGAATCACCGAAAACACTTTTGTAAACATCGGTAATGGCTTCGACTATCCTGGGTTCAAGATCGTCTATGCGTTTTTTGTACTCTTCATCAAGTTCGACTTTCTTTGCTTCGATCTCGGCGAACTTTGCGGTTGCTTCTTCTTCGGCCTTTTTTGTGCCTTCGGAGTATCCTTCCGAGTAACCTTCCTGCCTTGCTCTTTCTCTTAATTCATCAACTTCCGCTCTGGCGGATTCTTTGACTCTTTCTATCTCGGCAAGGGCTTCTTCTTTCATCTTGGATATATCTTCCGCGGTCTCCCCGGGAGCGGCCGCTTCGTCTATGGATTCACCTTCGACTTCATATTCCTCGTCGATGGGTTCTCCGTTTTCGTCTCTGTCTGCAAGCAGTTCCGCCATTGCCAGAGGGTCCATATCGGCAGTACTTGATTCACCGTTGTTTGAGCTTATGTCGTCCTCATCGAGACTTTCCCGTAAAACACCCGAAAAGCCTTCTAGCCGTTTGGCTACAAGGCTGTTGGTGTCGATAACTTTTGTGTTCTCGGCAGAAAACTGTATGAAGTTTGCCTTAACGATATTAGACAACTATTTCGTCTCCTCCGCCACGCGAGATTACGATCTCGCCGGAATCTTCGAGTTTTCTTATGATGTTTACTATCTTCTGCTGCGCTTCTTCTACGTCCTTCATACGAACGGGACCCATGAATTCCATGTCTTCCTTGATCATGACTGCAAGACGCTTTGAAAGGTTGTTGAAGATAGCATTCTGAACCTGCTCGTTGGCAGATTTAAGTGCAGTGGCAAGATCGTTGTTATCAACGTCACGCAGCACTCTTTGTATGGCACGGTCCTCGAGAAGAAGGATGTCTTCGAATACGAACATCTTCTTTCGGATCTCGTCCGCAAGTTCGGGCTCTTCGATCTCGAGAGTTTCCATGATGTGTTTTTCCGTTCCGCGGTCTACTGTATTCAAGATGTCTACAACCGCATCGACACCGCCGATGATGGTGTAATCCTGATTGATGAGCGATGCAAGCTTTGATTCCAAAACCTTTTCCACTTCCTTGATGACATCGGGACTTGTTCTGTCCATTACGGCGATACGCTTTGCAACATCCGACTGTCTGTCCGGAGGAAGGGCCGAAATGATAAGCGCTGCCTGTTGCGCCGAAAGGTAAGAAAGGATAAGAGCGATCGTCTGAGGATGCTCGTCCTGAATAAAGTTAAGAAGCTGTGAAGCATCCGTTTTTCTTACGAACTCGAAAGGCTTAACCTGAAGCGAAGCAGTAAGTTTTCCGATAACGTCCACCGCTTTGTCCGATCCCAGCGCTTTCTCCAAAAGTTCTCTTGCGTATCCGATACCACCTTCGGAAATGTATTGCTGAGCAAGACAAATCTGGTAGAACTCTTCCAGCACCTCTTCTTTAACCTGAGGTGTAATGCTTCTCGTA
>CAMPBP010000189.1 GCA_946639085.1 uncultured Lachnospiraceae bacterium | reverse complement strand
CGAATACGCGGACAGATACATTAAGAAGGCAAAAGAAAAGGATGTGGAGATTTTTCTTTCTACCTTTGCAATTGATGTATCGAAAGAGAAAGTCATCACCTGTATGTCAAAGGACAAAGGCATATTCACGATAGAGGCGGACAGCATCATTCTGGCGATGGGCTGCAGGGAAAGACCGAGAGGAGCCCTTAACACCCCCGGTTACAGACCGGCGGGCATCTATTCCGCAGGCACCGCGCAGAAGTTCGTTAATATTGAAGGCAAACTTCCGGGCAAGGAAGTGGTTATTCTCGGTTCCGGCGACATCGGACTCATAATGGCAAGAAGAATGACCCTTGAGGGCGCCAAAGTCAAGGCGGTTGCGGAGATCATGCCCTACTCCGGCGGCCTAAAGAGAAACATAGTGCAGTGTCTTGACGATTTCGGCATTCCCCTTAAGTTAAGCACCACGGTTGTTGACATAGACGGAAAAGACAGAGTTAAGTCGGTCACCCTGGCTAAAGTGGATGAGAAGTTAAATCCCATCCCCGGCACCGAAGAGGTGATACCTTGCGATACCCTTCTTCTTTCCTGCGGACTGTTACCCGAAAACGAGTTAAGTCAGGCGATAGGCGTTGACTTAAGCCCCGTTACCGGCGGCCCCAAAGTCAACGAAAGTCTTGAGACAAACATACCCGGAGTGTTCGCGGCAGGAAACGTGCTCCACGTTCACGACCTTGTGGACTACGTATCGGAAGAGGCGGCCAATGCGGGAAAGCATGCCGCAGAGTATGTTAAGCGTTTATCCGAAAAGACTTCGGACGCTTCCGAAAAAGAATACGTTGTGGAGACGGGAACGGGAGTAAGATATACGGTTCCCATGACGGTAAGACCTTCCGAATGCGATACCCTCACAACGGTTCGCTTCAGAGTGGGAAACGTTTACAAGAATCCCGAGATTTGTGTATATATGGGCGACAGATGCGTTTTAAGACGCAAAAAACAGATATGTGCTCCCGGTGAGATGGAGCAGGTGATACTTAAAAAAGCCGATCTCGATACGCTTAAAGACGGCGAGACGATAAAAGTATTGCTGGAGAATGTCTAAGCCCAAAGGAGATTATATGGAAAACAGATCGATGACCTGCATCAACTGCCCCATGGGGTGTCAGGTGAATGTGGCATATGAAATAAAAGACGGAAAGCCCGATCCCGATTCTTTCGTCATTACGGGCAATACCTGTCCAAGAGGAAAAGATTACGCCATAAGCGAGATGACCGCGCCTACGAGAACGGTCACCGGAACCGTAAGCGTAAAGGACTCCGACAAAGCGGTACTTCCGGTAAAAACGGTACCTCCGGTTCCAAAGGACATGGTGCTTACGGTGGCAAAGGAACTTGAGAAGATAACCGTCACCGCACCCATATCCATCGGCGATGTGATACTTAGCGATGTGTGCGGTACGGGAAGCAACATAGTGGCAACGGGCAACTTATAGGAGGGGGAAATGAAAGACTATATAATGGCGCTTGATCAGGGGACTACAAGCTCAAGATGTATCATTTTCGATAAGACCGGAAACATTGTGAACATGGCACAAAAGGAATTCACTCAGATCTATCCGGAACCCGGATGGGTTGAGCACAATGCCATGGAAATCTGGTCTTCACAGCTTTCGGTGTGCCTGGAGGCTTTATCCGTGGCGCATCTTTATGCGGAAGACATCGCTGCCATCGGCATCACCAACCAAAGAGAAACGACGATCGTTTGGGACAGAAATACGGGACGTCCCGTTTACAACGCGATCGTATGGCAGTGCAAACGTACCGCCGATTATGTGGAAGAACTTAAAGCAAAGGGCTATAGCGAAACAATCCGCAAAAAGACCGGCCTTATTCCCGATGCGTATTTCAGTGCCACAAAGATAAAGTGGATACTCGATAACGTGGAAGGCGCAAGGGAAGCTGCCGAAAGAGGAGACCTTCTTTTCGGAACGGTGGACACGTGGCTTTTGTGGAACTTAACAAAAGGTGCCGAACATGTAACCGATTATACCAATGCGTCGAGAACCCTTCTTTTTAACATAAACACTCTTGAATGGGACGACGAGCTTTGCGAGCTTTTCACCATTCCAAAGAGCATGCTTCCGAAAGTAAAATCCTCATCGACGGTATACGGATTTACAGACAGACACATATTTGACGGTGAGATTCCCATTGCCGGAATCGCAGGCGACCAGCAGGCGGCACTTTTCGGACAGTGCTGTTTCGAAGCGGGAGACGCAAAGAACACGTACGGTACCGGTTGCTTTTTATTGATGCATACGGGTGATAAAGCGATCTATTCAGACAACGGACTTCTTACAACCATCGCCGCAAGTCCCGACGACAAACCCGCATACGCTCTCGAAGGAAGCGTATTCGTGGCGGGAGCCGGAGTTCAGTGGCTCCGTGACGGTCTTCGAATGGTGGAGACCGCTCGCCAGACCGAAGAATTTGCAACCGTCGTTCCCGACACCGCAGGGGTATACGTTGTTCCCGCCTTCGTGGGACTGGGGGCTCCCTACTGGGATCAGTACGCAAGAGGAACGGTGGTGGGCGTTACAAGAGGCTGCAAAAAGGAACACTTCATCCGTGCGACCCTTGAATCCATCGCATACCAGACATACGACGTGCTTAAAGAGATGGAAAAAGATTCAAAGATTGAGCTTAAATCCCTCCGTGTGGACGGCGGAGCCAGCGCAAACAACTTCCTTATGAAGTTCCAGGCCAATATTTTGGGCCTTAACGTACTGCGCCCCAAGTGCATCGAAACCACGGCTCTTGGCGCCGCATATCTTGCAGGCCTTGCCGTAGGCTATTACGACAGCCTTGACGAGATCAAGGAAAACTGGAAGCTGGGTCGTGAATTCGATCCCTCCATGACCGACGAAGAAAGAGCCAAACTTCTGAAAGGCTGGAACGTAGCCGTTAAATGCGCACGAGTTTACGGCGAGGAAATGAATAGATAAATATAATTTAGCCGCGGAACATATGAAAGTTCCGCGGCTGATAGTTGTTCTAAGCTGTTTCGGGAGTCAGATAGCGGGTTTTGGCCTTTTTGAAGACTATCACGAAACATATCAGATGTACCGAAGTCGTAAGTATCCATGAGATCGGGTAGGATAGGTACAGGCATTCGAGAGTGTGAACTGATCGAAATACCGTGCATATCCAGATGATACGGAAGGCGCAGGCGCCAAGAAGCGAGACGACGGTAGGCATTATGGAATAGCCGAGGCCTCGGATGGAACCTACGATACAGTCCATTGTTCCGCATGTGAAATAAGTGAACATTATCACCGCCATTCTGCGCATGCCGTAGTGTATCACTATCTCGGCATCGGCTTTATCGGCGTAGATTGCAAGAAGCTGCGGTCCGAAGATGTATGAAAGGCTTCCGAGTACGAAGCCCACTACTGAGACCATGAGAAGTCCTGTCAGACACACTTTCTTTATGCGATCGAATTTCTTTGCGCCGAAATTCTGTCCGGTGAAAGAGAGGCTTGTGTGATGAAAGGCATTCATGGCCACGTAAATGAAACCTTCTATGTTGCAGGCAGCTGAATTGCCCGCCATTGCCTCGGCTCCGAACGAGTTGATGGACGACTGGATGAGCACGTTTGAAAACGAGAAGACACAACCTTGAAGTCCCGCGGGAAGTCCGAAACGAAGTATGAGTTTAACTTT
>CAMPBP010000188.1 GCA_946639085.1 uncultured Lachnospiraceae bacterium | reverse complement strand
GATGACGAGACCATCGATAAGATCGATCCCATGATCGCTGAGAAGATGGGATTTGACGATGTTTATCCCGTATCCGGACAGACCTATTCACGTAAGGTTGATACCAGAGTCATCAATGTGCTTGCCGGAATCGCAGCATCAGCTCACAAGATGAGCAACGATATAAGACTTCTCCAGCATTTAAAGCAGGTTGAGGAGCCTTTCGAAAAGAGCCAGATCGGTTCTTCCGCAATGGCATACAAGAGAAATCCCATGAGAAGCGAACGTATTGCTTCACTTTCCCGTTACGTTATGATCGACGCGCTTAACCCCGCGATCACAAGCGCAACCCAGTGGTTTGAAAGAACCCTGGACGATTCCGCTAACAAGCGAATCTCCATACCCGAAGGTTTCCTTGCCATCGACGGAATACTGGATCTTTGCTTAAACGTTGTTGACGGACTTGTTGTTTATCCCAACGTTATCAACAAACGACTTTTAAGCGAACTTCCTTTCATGGCTACTGAAAACATCATGATGGATGCCGTAAAAGCAGGCGGAGACAGACAGGAACTTCATGAGAAGATAAGAACTCTTTCCATGGAAGCGGGAAAGAACGTTAAGGTAGAAGGAAAAGACAACAACCTTCTTGAACTCATCGCCAAAGATGAATCTTTCGGTCTTTCATACGAAGATCTGTTAAAGACGATGGATCCTTCGAAGTATACCGGACGTGCCGCTTTGCAGACGGAACGTTTTGTAAAAGATGTTGTGGATCCGATACTCGAAGAAAGAAAAGATCTTCTGGGCGTGACTGCGACCATCAACGTTTAAGGCGGTACAAAGAGTGATTAAGAACATTGTTTTTGATATAGGAAACGTTTTGGTGGATTTCGGGTGGAAAGGTTTCTTCGAGAAGTTTCACCTTACCGACGAGCAGTTTAAGCGTGTTGCAATGGCAACCGTTTATTCTCCGGTATGGAACGACATGGACATGGGCGTTTATTCCGAAGAGGCACTGCTTGAGAAATTCATTGAAAACGATCCCGGAATAGAAGATATTTTACGTGAAATATATGTGGACTTTAAGGGGCTGCTGGTACAGTTTGACTACACAAAGCCCTGGATAAAGGAACTGGGCGACAACGGATTTAAGGTATACTGCCTTTCTAACATGTCCCATAAATCGGTCAGAGAAAATGCCGATGCACTTGATTTCATCGCTATGCTGGACGGTTCGGTATTAAGCTGTCATTGCAAGTTATGTAAACCCGACAGAGCGATATACGAGCTTTTGTTCAAACGCTACGAACTTAAGCCGGAAGAGTGCATATTTATCGATGATCTTGAAAGAAATGTAAATGCCGCAATTGCTTGCGGCATGAAAGGTATCTTATTTAAAAACAGAGAAGATGCCATAAAAGAGATCGACAGGATAGTGAAAGAAGAAGGTTAGTTTTCTTTCTCCCCCGATTCCTTATTGTCGGCAATCTTTGAAATGTCCAACGTGATGGCGGGATCGTGAGAAGTGGGAACGCCTGCGATATCAAGATCGGCGATGGTGTGTTTGTGAAAAACTTTGCCGAACAGCCAAAGGTTGACCCAGATAAGTATCGGCACCACCAGAGCACAGCCTATGCAACCTTTTGCGGCTGCCGGGGCCCATTCGGTCTTAATAAGTGAAAAGATAAGGGCACATAAGAAAAGACATACCAAAAGTATGACTCCGATGAGTGCCAAAATGCGTTGAACTTTAGTGTATTTCGATCCTTCGTTTCCTGATTTGTTCATGATGATCCCTCGTATGATTGGCTCAATTCATGATAACAAGCACGGAATATTCGGTCAAGGTTGAAAAAGCGTGACGCATGTGTTACACTACGAAAGCACATCCGTAGCATGTATGCTAAATCCAAAACGGATGCGTAAATACGGAAATTATTATGACATTACTTGAAAAATGGCGTAAGGCCGCTTACAACGAACAGGAAGATTCACAGAAACTCAAAGAACTTTGGGATGACTATTTCAAGAAAGAAAAGAGTATCTACGAAAAGATATTGAAGAATCCCGATGATGTTGTAACGGGAACCGTTGCTGAGCTTGCCAAGAAATATAAGGTTTCTCAGATGATCATGACAGGATTTTTGGACGGTATCAACGATTCACTCGTTAAGCCCAATCCTATCGAGACAATGGAAGCCGACACGGAAGTAAACCTTGGATTTGACAAGGCACTTCTTTATAAGAACATGGTCGCTGCAGGTGCAGACTGGCTTTATTCTCTTCCCGAGTGGAACAACATCTTCTCCGAGGAAGAACAGAAAGAGCTTTACAAAGAGCAGAAGCGTTCACAGACCGTTCGTAAGGCAAACAAGATCTACCCCAACGATCCCTGCCCTTGCGGTTCAGGTAAGAAGTATAAGAAGTGCTGCGGAAAGAACGCATAACTTTAAGAAGAAAAAAGATTGACATAAGCGTAACTGTGTGATATTTTACTAAAGTACGTTTATCAAATACAAAGTAGAGTATCCGCTCTCACCCCGTGGCAAAAGCTTAACGGGCGTCAACATATGTAAGTTAAGGCACAGCCTTTTTATGTATAAAAGTGGATACTTTCGTATTCACTTTTTTATTTACTTTTTATTCATCTAACGGAGGGTACGACTATTAGCGAATTAATGATTAACGAACAGATCCGCGACAGAGAAGTCAGGGTCATCGGAGCAAACAACGAACAGCTTGGTGTAATGTCAGTCAAAGAAGCTATGGCGCTTGCGGAAGAAGCAGGTGTAGATCTTGTAAAGATCGCTCCAAATGCGCAGCCGCCTGTGTGCAGGATCGTAGATTACGGAAAGTTCAAATACGATCAGATGAAGCGTGAGAAAGAAGCCAAGAAGAAACAGCATGTTGTTGAGATCAAGGAAATTCGTCTTACACCCAATATCGATACGAACGACCTCAATACCAAGATGAACGCCGCAAGAAAGTTCTTGCAGGGCGGTGACAGAGTAAAGATCACCTTAAGGTTCAGAGGACGTGAGATGGCTCATATGCAGACATCAAAGCACATCCTTGATGATTTTGCGGAAGGGCTTGCCGATATTGCTCAGATCGACAAGGCACCAAAGGTTGAAGGCCGCAGTATGACAATGTTTTTAGCCGGAAAGAAGAATTGATAACCCGGATAAAATGATAGATTAAATGTTCAGGAGGAAATAACAATGCCTAAAATGAAAACCAGCAGATCTGCTGCTAAGCGCTTTAAAGCTACAGGAACCGGTAAGTTAAAGAGAGCTAAGGCTTATAAGAGCCATATCTTAACAAAGAAGTCTACCAAGAGAAAACGTAACTTAAGAAAGCCCGCTATCACGGACGAAACGAATGTTAAGAACATGAAGAAGATCTTACCTTACTTATAAGTCGATTGGAGGAATTAAGAAATGGCTAGAATTAAAGGTGGCTTAAATGCCAAGAAAAAGCATAACAGAGTATTAAAGCTTGCTAAAGGCTACAGAGGAGCCCGTTCCAAGCAGTATAGAACAGCTAAACAGTCTGTAATGAGAGCACTTACTTCCGCATACGCAGGACGTAAGGAAAGAAAGCGTCAGTTCAGACAGTTATGGATCGCACGTATCAATGCGGCAGCAAGACTTAACGGAATGAGCTATTCCAAGTTCATGTACGGTTTAAAGACAGCAGGTGTTGAAATGAACCGTAAGATGCTTGC
>CAMPBP010000187.1 GCA_946639085.1 uncultured Lachnospiraceae bacterium | reverse complement strand
AAGCGTCTTCTTACCCTCGCGGGAAGAGTAACTCCCCTTTCGGGCATAGTTTCAATAATGATCACCGTGGATATTCTTGACGGAACACTCATAAACGTGTTAAACGAAGCAGTATCGTCACTTTCGGTCAAATCTGCTCAGGTTCATTTCCAGAATCATATGGAGAGCTTTTATAACTATATGCTCTATCAGCCAAGAGATCTTTGGAACAGAGACGTAGTATTAATAGATTCCACCGGAGAGTACATAAAGAGTCTTCGTATGGAGTGTAACAAGAACACGACTCCCATAGTGGCATTCATAGATTCTCATGAAGATCTGGAGCTTAAGAGCGAAGATTATGATGAACCCGGATATCCGGGCAAATTCACCGCATTTACCGAGTCTGTAGTTGAAGGACATATGATATCCTCCATCTATTTAATAGGCGATTCCTTTAAATACGAGTGGTGCAAGGAGGGCATATCCTTCCTTTGCAAAAAAGGAAGAGTATTCCAGGGTAACAACCTCTTTTCAAAGGGAGCATGTTACGGAGCAAAGAATCTCGTAAGCCCTTCGATCTTAAGCAGCGGATATGTGTTCCTCGGAAACGACAAACTTAAATCAAATGTCGGCATCAATGTACTTAAAAGAGGCGAGAACGCATACATGCCTTTACTTGACGGCGGCATAAACTGGTTTGACGCTCACAAAGAATGTGATATTATCCTTAATCAGGGCAACAAACTTACACTTATAGTAACACCCCTCACGGGAAAGAATCCCGAGATGGTTGACATAACACTGGGAGACCTTCCGAAACGTCCTCCCAAGACTACAAGACTTAACGTAAAAGTGAGGATGCAGTCCGAAAACCGTATGCAGGTTACGATAAAAGATTTCGGTTTCGGAGAACTCTTCCCCGCGGCAAACATAGAATGGAATGAGGTGATAAGCGTATGAACCGAGTACTCATGTGCATCGGCGAATATGCCGAGACACCTTACTATATCGAAAAAGTATATGTTAACGTTTATTCGGCCGAGGAGCTTTGCTATGTGATATACGAGAATGCATTCCTTCTGGATAAGGACATACTCGATCGCAAACTTACCGACTGGATAGACAAGCAGCTTAAGCTTCACGATCTCGCCAGAGACCTTATTGTGCTTATAAACCAGAATGCGTCAGCGGCCGCTTTTGCCGGAACGATCCTTTCTTACGTAGGTTATTATTCAAAGGATGAGATATCAAGAGTCGAGAGCATCTTAAGGATGAACGTCTCGATGAACGTTTTTGAGAAGTGGAAGGCAAAGGCTGATTTCCTTGTGGAGAACAGACATTTTGTGCTCGCCATAAGCGAATACGAAAAGCTCCTTAAGTCGCTTCCCGACAACGAGACCGCTCTGCAGGCCAACATATACAACAATCTGGGTATCGCATATCTGAAACTCTATCTTTTCGATTCGGCAGAGAAATGTTTTATGAGTTCCTATGAGACGGATAACAATGAAGAGGCTTACAGAAATTATCTTACCGTAAAGAGATTGAGCCTTTCCGATGACGACTATATAAGACTCATTGCCGAGGAAGAAAGAGCATATAAGACGTCCATCCTTATAGAAACGGATATGGACGAGGCGACAAAGGCATTTGAACTTAGCGATGCCGCACTTGAATTAAAAGATATTTACGCTCTTAAGAACACCAATGAAAGCAGCAGATACTACGAAAGCTTATTGAAGCTTACCGAGGAGCTTAAGGACGATTACAGGGATATAGTGCTTGAGGCAGCCAAGCAGGACAATCCCGAGGAAGAGTAAATGGGATTTTTAAAGAATCTTTTCAGTCGAAAAATTGAATATGATGATGACTATTTCGATTACGACAGCGAATACGAAAATCCCGATTGGGACCGTACCGACAAACGTGAGCCGATAGACTTAAGCGACGTAAACATGATGGAAGATTACGTCAGAAACTGTCTTTCACAGATAAGCGAAGCGTCGAAAGAAATGGACAGGCTCACAAAGGAGTACGATGCCGTTTCCTGTCAGCTTAAAGATCTTGAAGAAGTCGAAGAGATACCGGTAAAAGACAAGGCAAAGATCGAAACTCTCGCAAACGATATAAGGCGGCTTAGAAAAGAACACGATGCATACGTGTTAAAAGAAAGCGCCATGACGGACAGAGAGTACAAACTTGTTGAGTCCATCGAAGACGATATCGCCGAAGCGGTCAAAAAGCTGGAAAAAGAAGAGGATTTAAGAAAGAGGATAAAGCAGGATCTTCGAAGGCTCGACAGAGAGAAGCATGCTTACACTTACAGAAAGAGCGAGCTTGAGCAGGGGCTTGCGAATTTGAGGGGTACGGCGTTTGTGGCCCTTGGCGCGGCAGCGGTGCTTGTAGTCATCCTGATCCTTTTGCAGACGATACTCAAACTGGACGTTACGTTAGGGTACTTCGGAGCCGCAATGCTTCTTTCTATCGCATTAACGTTCATATTTGTAAAGTTTAAAGACGATACCCTTGAAAAAGTCAGAGTATCCAACACGATAAACGGACTCATTTTGCTTGAGAACAAAGTAAAGATAAGATACGTAAACAATAAGAATCTTCTGGATTATCTTTACACCAAGTACGATGTTCCGGATGCGTGGACATTAAGAGATCTTTACGACCGCTTCGAGAAAGAAAGAAGCGCAAGAGAGAGATTTCAGAAGAACGAGAAGATCTACCAGGAGCAGCTTGCGGGACTTGTAAGAGAGTTAAGGAAGTTCAACGTAAGCGACCCCGAGGTGTGGATACATCAGGTCGATGCGATAATCGATCCCAAGGAAATGGTGGAGACAAGGCACGGCCTTATAATGAGACGCCAGAAGTTAAGAAAACAGATGGAGTACAATCAGGATCTTGCAAGTGAAGCTTCGGAATCGGTAAAGCACGTTATCGAAGAGCATCCGAAGTACAGAGACAAGATCTTGGAACTTATCAATTTATATGAAGAGGGAGAACCGCAAGAATGAGTACAGATGTTTACCAAAGTCCGCTTTCGGAAAGATATGCCAGTAAGGAGATGCAGTATGTCTTTTCACCCGACATGAAATTCAGAACATGGAGAAGATTGTGGATAGCGCTGGCAGAGACCGAAAAGGAACTGGGTCTTAATATCACAGACGAGCAGATAGAAGAGTTGAAGGCTCACAAAGACGACATCAATTACGATGTTGCCAAGGCACGCGAAAAGGAAGTGCGTCACGACGTAATGAGCCACGTTTACGCATACGGTCAGCAGTGCCCCAAAGCAAAAGGTATCATTCACCTTGGCGCAACGAGCTGCTATGTAGGTGACAATACCGACATCATCGTAATGAACGAGGCTTTAAAGATCGTAAGAAAGAAGCTTGTAAACGTCATAGCGGAGCTTGCGAAGTTTTCGATGGAAAACAAAGACCGCCCCACTCTCGCGTTCACACATTTCCAGCCCGCTCAGCCTACAACGGTAGGAAAGAGAGCGACTCTTTGGACACAGGAATTTTTGATGGATCTTGAAGATCTTGAATATGTTCAGTCCACACTTAAACTTCTCGGTTCAAAAGGAACTACAGGAACACAGGCTTCCTTCAAGGAACTTTTTGAAGGCGATGATGAGAAGATCGACAAGATCGATCCCATGATAGCTGAGAAGATGGGCTTTAAGGCTTGCTATCCCGTATCGGGACAGACTTATTCCAGAAAGGTGGATACGAGAGTA
>CAMPBP010000186.1 GCA_946639085.1 uncultured Lachnospiraceae bacterium | reverse complement strand
GCTTAGATGTTTCGGCAAAAACAAGAAGAGAACGTGGTATATGGCCGGAAAATTCAAGGTTTTGGATTATATAAGCATCATCATCTGCGCATTGCTTTTAGCAACGTCTCTTTTGCTTACGCACATAAACGGAAGCAGGTTTTACAATCCGTTCATTTAGTTGATGTATACTCTATTCACACCCGTTGAATAACGAACGTCATTTTCGTATAATGGAAAAGACCGAAAGGTCGCTGTATAAAGCCAACAAAACGATTTGCAGGATCATGGAGGAAGAAGACATGAAGAAAATGGTCTGCATCATTTTGGGGTTATGTGTTGCCGTATCGCTTGGGGCCTGCGGCGGTAAAACACAGGGGAAAAAAGACGAGGGATTTGCACCGGTTCTTGATACTGAGACCGAATGCAGTATTACCGTAGTCGGAGGATATGATAACTTTGAGGCTCTGGAAGCAGAATTTGACCGGTTTAACGAGATATATCCAAACGTTACCCTCAGCTATGTGAAGCTTGATGACTACAGCAATGTAGTGGGCGCTGCCCTTGAAGGCGATGACAGACCCAACATCTTCTTTTCATATACATGGATGATCGGTAACGATAAATACGCATCGGTAATGAGTCATATGGAAGATCTTTCCGATTCAAAACTGGGCATCGATCTTGATTGTATCCGTCCCGGCCTTCTTAAGCATGATGAAGACGGTCATGTGCTTATGATGCCGGTGTTCTCCAGAAGTTACGGAATGCTGGTAAACAGCGATCTTTTTGAAAAAGAAGGACTCAGCGTCCCCACAACCTGGAGTGAACTTATAAGTGTATGCGAAGAGTTCAAAAACAGAGGTTACGAGAACCCCATGATGGGTTACAGTCTCAAATCCTCCAGCTGTTTCATGTACACGGTTGCTTATCCGATGTTTATCGCCACATTGGCCGAAAACCCGGAAGCACTTTCACTTGCCAATGCTCTCGATCCCGCAGCCGGAGAATACATGCGTCCTGCTTTACAAGTTGTCGAGAAACTCGTTCAGAGCGGATGCATAGACATTAATGAATGCGATAAGATCGAAGACAATTACACTCAGGTAATACTTCGCTTCTTTGAAGGCGATGTACCTATGATGATCTGCGCCGGAGATACGGTATCCGGTACAAGAAAAAGAGAAAGCCAATCCGAAGCATTTACCGCTTCGCCTTTCAAATATGCATTTTCCCCCATTCCGTTGACGGATGAGGGCTGCTATTTCATTGACAGCCCTTCCATTGAGTTCTCCGTCAACAAAGACTGCGAAAACCTCGATATGACAAACGAGTTTATGAGGTTTTTGACTTCAAAGAAAGAACTTAACGAGATGGCTTCCGTGAAGCGTCTTGTTACCCCTACCACGGACATGTCATTTGATTCGGTATATGCTCCTCTGGGAGCGGTGCCTTCAAAACGTACCTTCTCGCCGGAGGGTCTCGGTATTACGGATCAGCTTACGGTACAGATAAGAGTAGCGGCATACATGGTGGGCAAAGGTGAACTTACGGTGGACGACGCCGTCAAGTTGTATGGAACATTTGAGTAAGGTTTTTAGGATCTGTCGATCCTCGGAGGGTGACGTGTGAAGAGAGCTCTGATCATTATTCCCAATCTTCTTATAATGGGACTCATATTGTTCTATATCGTTCAATATGCGATCACCAAAGATAAAGAGAGCAGCCAAAGCGTTATAGAAGCATATGAGAAGATGACTGTTACGGTAGATCAGATCATCACCAACTATCTCGAAGATGAGCAACATCTGTGCGACATCTGGTCGAATTATGTAAACCGAACCGCCGAAGCGGGTACACCAATGACCGCGGAAGAGGCTATCTCATATATCAGAAAGGCCAAAATATCTCCCGAGATATCCGGCCATCTTATTTTCATGGACAATCCCGAACTGTCGGGCATTTCAACAACGGCAAGATTGAATGCTCCCGACGATTATTCGGTTTCTTACAAGAACATTTCCATTTTTGACAGTCTCGACAGTGTGAGCGATATTAACGGTGTGGTCAATCTTACAAGAGCCTACACCGATCCCATGACCGGTAATCAGTCAATAGCCTTCATGAATTATGTCCAGATACTCAATCCCGATACCGGGAAGATCAGGACCGGTCTTTTGATGCGAGTTGTTCCTTTAAGCCTTCTCGAGCAGAAACTCGTATTCTTAAAAGGTGAATATGAAAGCGTCGAGATAAGCCTTGTGGACAAGGACGGCGACTATGTCATACACGGAAAATCTTTAAAAAACAGCAATTTCTTTGAATACTATAAATCCTATAACACCGTTTCCGCCGAGGAGTTCGAGCACTTCAAAAATGAGATAATCGGCGGTGTGGGTTCGGTAACGATAAAAAATTCAAAAGGTGAGGACTGTCTGATAGCGTATACACCTCTTGAATCTTTAAAAGTCTGGTATCTTATAGCCTACAGTCCCATAAACGACCTCGTAAAAAGCCGTGTTATCGACTGGCTTTTGCTCGGAATCGTTTCTCTCGGACTTATCAGTTTGCTCGTATTTAACTTCGTGATCCTTATGAATTATAACCGCAAACTGTTGGAAGCTGCGGCTAAGGCCAATCAGGCCAACGATGCCAAGTCGTATTTTCTTTCTACCATGTCTCATGATATACGTACTCCCATGAACGCCATTTTGGGACTGAACGAAATGGTGCTCCGTGACAGCGAGGACGAGACGATCTTAAGCTATTCCGAGAGCATTAAGACGGCGGGCAACACGCTGCTTGGACTTATAAACGATATACTGGACTTCTCCAAGATCGAAGCAGGAAAAATGGAAATAGTAAATGTGGATTACAGTGTCATATCCGTATTGAACGATCTTGTGAATATGGTGCAAAATAAAGCCGAAGGCAAAGGACTTGTCTTTAATATGGACATCGACAGTGACATTCCGCTGATACTTCACGGTGACGAGATAAGGATAAAGCAGATCATCACCAACATTCTTTCGAATGCGGTCAAATATACCAAAGAAGGCAGCATAACCTTTTCTGTGAGATATGAGAAGATACCCGAAAAGCCCGATTCCATCATCTTGAAGATAAGCGTTGCCGATACCGGTATAGGAATTAAGCCCGAAGATATGGATAAGCTGTTCAAGGCCTTCGAACGCATTGAGGAAAAAAGAAACCGTAACATCGAAGGGACAGGTCTTGGCATGACGATAGCACAGAGCTTCCTTGCCATGATGGGCAGTCACTTAAACGTTGAGAGTGTCTACGGGGAGGGCTCGGTTTTTTCTTTTGACCTTGAGCAGAAAGTCGTTAAATGGGATCCGGTAGGCAACTACGAGGATGCATTCAGGAAGTCATTAAAAGAAAGACGAAATTACCGCGAGAAGTTCATCGCACCCTACGCTAAGGTTCTGGTGGTGGACGATACTCCGGTCAACCTTACGGTATTTGCAAGTTTGCTGAGCCGTACAAAGATACAGATAGATACGGCGGAGAGTGGCGACGAAGCGATCGTGATGTACAAAAACAAGCATTACGACGTGATCTTTTTGGACCACATGATGCCAAACAAAGACGGTATCGAGACACTTGCGGAAATGCGTGGCATCAAAGAATCGCCCAACGACGAAACTCCCATCATCTGTCTTACGGCCAATGCGATTTCGGGCATGCGTCAGATGTATATAAATGCGGGATTTGACGACTATATCACGAAACCCATCGATCCCG
>CAMPBP010000185.1 GCA_946639085.1 uncultured Lachnospiraceae bacterium | reverse complement strand
CGGACGCTTAACGTAATTGATCATCATGCGTCTTGATGTTGCAAACTGATTGGTGTAGACAAATTTGAGCAAGACCTTCTGCTGTACAAACAAAAACGTGTTTTTAACAACAAACGTCCCTATAAGTGCGACCATTATAAATACCGTCAGCGATTTAACATCAATTATATTGAAAACATCGGATATGATCTTTAAATACCAATGATTCTCAATGGCGTTGTCTTCCATGATAATCTCCATGGTAGGTTTCACCAAAGAAACACCCAGTGTTTCCAAAACCGCTCCTATAAGCATCATTATGACCAAAAGCACCATCATCCGCTTTTGTTTTTTATCAAGTAATACCTTGAGTTTCTTTAATATTTTTCTCATACCTGACCGTTGTTGTTAAAAGAATCTGTTGTATTTACTGCGGGAGCTTCTGCGGGAATACCTGCAGTAGCATAAGCAATTGGCATCTCTTCTCTGAAATGTATACGTTTCATATACATAGGTTCACGTTCAAGTGTCTTTTTATCCTTAAGTACACCCACAAACGCGAATGCACAAACAACAATTGCAGTTGCAAAAACAATGATCCATCTGATCATCGGAACATCTTCTTCTACACCGAATATAACACCTACGAGATAGGTTCCGGTAAAGTTAAAAACAAGGTGCGCAAGTATTGATGCGTACAGAGAATTGTATTTTTTATAGATAAATCCGAGTACCAATCCGAGTATAAACGCATATGTACCCTGAACGATATTCATATGAGCTATACCGAACATTGCCGCCTGGATGATATTGGCTATCCAAAACTTCTTTGTAAACTTACCGGCAAGATTGAGGGTCATTCCTCTGAAAGCAAGTTCTTCACCAAGAGGCGCCAAAACCAATGTCGCTATGGTAGAAAGAACACTCATTTCGGCAAGCCCCGACTGCTCGATCAACTCCGCATATTCTTCCATAAGATCGGGTATAAATACGGACGCCTTTATAATAAGCGAGCTTGTGGCTGCCTCAACCGCAATGAAAAGAACAATAATGAGCAAAGGACTTGTTGCCGAAAAAACCTTTGCGGGAGATTCCGGCTTTTTGATCTTGAAAATGCTTCTGTAAAAAATGAGAAATACGATAAAGCATACAATCTGCGATATTATCGTTACCGTAAGCAGATAGTCCGATTCGAGCAAAGCCTGCTGCAAAGCGTCCGGATTGGTTATTCCCTGCATCACAAGGGAAACACCCTTAACCATTCCGCCTATCACCCCTATACCGACCTGGATAGCTAAAAACCCCAAGAGCGGCAAAAAACATGCAAAAAATTCTCCTACTTTCTTCATTTGTCCTCTTCTCCTTTTTCTGTACCAAGTTCTTCAGGCGTAAACTTCCTGAAAGTTGAAATTCCGTTCCATAGTATCTTTATACTGTCGGTAAATCCTCTGAACAATCCTTCTTCGTACAAAGAAGCCGTAATGATACCGATCGGAACGGCTATGATCATTCCGATCACACCCTTGATCTCAAATCCTACAAACAGTAAGAAAAGTGTGGGCAAAGGTGCAAGTCCTACCGAATCGCCTACGATCTTAGGCTGGATTATCTGACGAACAAGCTGTCCGAGCCCCCAGACAACCAACATTCCGACACCGACAAAATAGTCTGCATTCGTAAATGCGATAACAGACCATGGTATCATTACAAGACCTGCGCCGAAAAACGGCAGAAAATCAAGAAACGCTATGCCAAGAGCGATTACTATCGCATAATCGACCTTTAAAACAAAAAGACCGATAAGTATTACAAAGTATACCCATATCTCAATCTTAACCTGCGCGAGGAAATAACCTCCTACAGCCCGTTTTAATCCTCTGAGCACTGTATCAAGTTTCTCATAAGCACGTTTTGGAATGAATTTAACCATTCCGTCTGAAAGGTTGTTGTGCTCTGCGGTAAAGAAATATGCAGAAAGAACACACATGATCACTCCGATTATCATCGAAGGAAGTCCCTTTGCTATGTTTGAAACCGCCGTCACAGTGGGCTTGGAAAGCGATGAAATGAGGTCCGAAACATAGTCTTCAATTGTCGCACCAAAATTATTGAGCGATGAAACCGTTCCTTTGGGAAGATAAGTAAGATAAGAATTGATCTTAGTTCCCAACTGATCGATCTCAGATTCGATCGAAGGCCATTTTGCAGGAAGTGATGCGGCAAATTCCACACATTGAGAAATAAGCACATATCCCACAAGGTAAACAACCGTAATGACAAATGCCAGTATAATGATGATCACGACAGCGGAAGTTGCTTTTCTTTTTGTTTTGATCTTCTTTTCGAAAAATCTCACTAAAGGATTGGCCAATGCGGAAATGATAAATCCGATGACAAACGGCATAAAGAACACTATAAGTTTAGGCACAACCGCTATCAAAATGACCAAAGCTACGGCATATACCGCTATGTTGGCAAGAGCCTTCAAATATTTAATTCCCGGTTTTGGTTTGTTTTCCATCTTAATCCTCTTTAGAAGAAATGACCGAAGTCATTACTTCATGTATCTCGTCTTTTCCCTGTTTTGTTACCGCAGAAAATGGGATCATCACAGTGGATTTTGAAGCCTGCAGTTTCTCCCTTATCATTTTAACCTGCTTTTGCAGCTGAGATCTGTTTATCTTATCAAGTTTCGTAAGTATTATTATCGGTTCATATCCCTTATCGAGTATCCAGTTATACATTCCGACGTCGTTTGCCGAAGGCTCGTGACGTATGTCTATCAAAAGAAAAACTGCCTTCAACTGCTTACTGGTAACAAGATATCTTTCAACCATCTTGCCCCATTTTTCCTTTGTTTCGGCACTTACTTTTGCATATCCGTATCCCGGAAGATCCACTAGGTAAAGTTCTTCGTTTAAATTGTAAAAGTTTATGGTCTGAGTCTTCCCGGGTTGCGAACTTGTACGGGCCAAATTCTTTCTGTTCAGGATCGTATTTATAAGTGACGATTTTCCGACATTGCTCTTTCCGGCAAAGGCTATCTCGGGATATTTATTGTCGGGCAGTTTGCTTGTAATTCCACAAACCGTTTCCAAAGATACGCTTTTAATAATCATAACACTTTACTTTTGGTCCTCATAGTATAATCGGGTAGGAGAATTATATTTCGCCTACCCGGAAATGATCTTAAATCTTTATTCAGCCTTTTTAAGTTTTCCGTTTTTTGCGTGAACGGTAAGCGGAGGAGTATTGTTCTCCACGCATTCTTTTGTGATGGTGCAGCTTGTGATGGTCTCGTCTGAAGGGATGCGATACATTACGTCCATCATTATATCTTCAAGTATGGAGCGAAGTCCTCTTGCACCGGTCTTCTGGCTGATCGCCTTGTCGGCTATGGCATCGATGGCTTCGGGCTCGAAATTAAGATCGACATTGTCCATACCAAAAAGCTTACGATACTGCTTAACAAGCGCATTCTTGGGCTCAGTAAGGATACGGACCATATCCTCTCTTTTAAGACCTTCAAGCGATACATGAATCGGAACTCTGCCGACAAATTCGGGAATGAGACCGTATTTTATAAGGTCCTGAGGAGTTACCGACTTAAGTACCTCGCTTATATCACGATTTTCTTTAGATGTAACGGTAGCGTTAAAGCCTATGGAACTTTGATCCATACGGGCATCAACAATCTTCTCGAGTCCGTCAAACGCACCACCGCATATGAACAATATGTTTGTGGTATTGATCGGAATAAGCTCCTGATGAGGATGCTTTCTTCCGCCCTGAGGAGGCACG
>CAMPBP010000184.1 GCA_946639085.1 uncultured Lachnospiraceae bacterium | reverse complement strand
GAAGAACGATCGCTTGTACGCTTAACGCCCTTGGTAACCAATACATTTTTGTCCATAGCTTCGCAGTAGAAGAATTCTTTCCACTGATCTGCCATTGCTCCGCCGGCTGCACCGGTGATTGCTTTAATCAATCCCATAATTTGTAATCTCCTTTCATATACGGGTACCCCATATAATGTCGCCTAATAACGATTATACTATTTTTTCATCAAAAAAACTACCCTGTGAGGGGTAGTTTTTAAGTCAGTTAACAAAAGTTTTATCATCTGTTTTTCGGGTCGTGGAGCTTTACATATTCCTCAAAAGCCTCAATGGAAAGAGGACGGGAAAAGTAATATCCCTGAGCGATGTCACCGCCGAAACGAACAGTGTTCTCAACATTAGTCTCAGTCTCCACGCCTTCCACTATTACCTTTGAATTCATGGCATGAATCATGTCGACAACGGACGAAAGTATTATACCGTTCTTGCCCTCGACGTTGCTTTCTTTCATGAATTCCATATCAAGCTTGATGACATCGAAGGGAAGCTTCATCAAAGCGTTAAGTGACGAGTAACCGCTTCCGAAATCATCGATCTCAAGCAGGAATCCTTTCTGTCTTAACTGCTCCATCGTACGGATGAGCACGTCTCTTCTTTGAGCGCACGCGCTCTCAGTGATCTCCACATGTATCCTCGAAGGGTCTATGTCGATCTCGGAAACTATCCTCTCAAGAGTCGATACAACATCGATTCCGGTTATATCCACCTGAGATACGTTGATGGATACGGGCCCTGTGTAGATACCTCTGTCCGAAAGTTCTCTTGCGGTCTTTGCCGCAAGTTCCCATACGAGAACATCAAGATTTATGATAAATCCGTTTTCTTCAAACAGCGGTACAAACTCGTTCGGTGCTATCCTTCCAAGTTTCGGGTGCTGCCATCTTACCAGCGCCTCCGCTCCGGACACCGATCTGTCCGAAAGATTGATCTGCGGCTGCAGTTCGATGAAAAACTGTCCTTCTCTTAGGGCGTTGTGCATCTCGGCCACGAGAAGCTGTTTTCTTCGTACCTGTTCTTCTATATCGTAGGAATATTCAAGTACGCTCACAGTGGTGCTCTTCTTACACTCATCAAGTGCCAGAAGTGCTCTCTCATAGTAGTAATCAAGAGGCTTTGCTATATCGTCAAGCACCACGAAACCGTGGCACATGTCTACGTGAAGATCTATCTCGTTGTCTATGGGAACGTCGATGCTGGTCATGTCTGCTGCGATCTTGTCCACATAATCAAAAGGCACGAGGGCGGAATACTTTCCTTCCGAAGTACGTCCGAATATCATGGGATAGGAACGGTTGTAGTCGTGATAGCACTTTTCAATGAACTTAAGCACCATATCGCCCACCTTGTTGCCGTAAAGAGCGTTAATGCCTTTAAACCCGATGATGCCGCTTACGATAAGCGCAAACCCCGCCTGAGATTCGTTCTTGTACAAAAAGTCGTTGGCCGCCTCAAAGAATCCTGTACGGTTGAAAGCACCGGTAAGGGCGTCGGTAACGGCGATCTTGTGCTCACGCTCGATCTGCTCTTCCATCTTGGTAACATCGTAGAAGATGAACGTGTTTGCAACGATCTCGCCCTTTTCGTCTTTGACAGGCTTATGCATTACTTCGTACGTTCCGTTTCCGATCTTTTTCTTGTAATTGCCCTCGCTCTCGGGAATGCCCAGATACTCGATCAGACTGTCGTAATTGCTCCATGCCTCTGCAGGCATAAGGCTGTTGGCCTTTTTGTTTATCTTTAAGACCTCTCCCTTGTAGTTGTATATGATGGTCGCATCGGAGATGTTATCGTCAACATACAGCTGCAGATTTCTTAAAAGTGCATTGGGGGAGAAAGAAAAAATCGAGTAATACAAAAGTACTACGCCGCCCGAAAGAAGGAATTTTGAAATATCGAAGCGGTTTGTGATATCCAAAAGATAATAAATGCTGGCGCCTATGTTTATGATGAAAAGGGCAAAGGCTATGTTGTAACGGCCTCGGTAAAAGCGCGAGGTCGAGAACACTTTCTTTGCGATGTAATAAACCATGAAAAAGCACACCGAGAAAATGATTATGTAGTGTATGATGCAAAAAAGTTTCGGCTCCATCGTAAGATACATGTAATCATTCTTTGAATCGGGTGTGACTTCAAGTGCGAACTTGTTGATCGTATTGGTACAAAAGATTGAAGAATCAAATAAGAACGCGATGGCTATCGCCGATGTTTCGGCCTTTAAAAGAGGCATGTCAACGCTCTGCCTTACAAAGCAGAACATACAAAATACTGCCCAGTCCATTGCCGCAAATTCAAGGCAAAAGAAAAACTCTTTTAATGAAGTCGAATCAACGCAGACATATACGAGATGACAGGCCATCAAAAAGGAGCAACAAAAAGAAGTCCAAGCGAGTAATCTACCCTGCTTGCTCTTCTTACTTGCGGACAGTATTCCGTATATAACAGAGACCACCAGCAACAGCGAGGTGATCGATATCGTCATAAGTCTCATCAAAACCTGCCAAAAAATCTCTATATGTAACAAGGATTGTACAAAAATCAGATTAAATCCTTATTAACCGTCAAGTTAAGTATACTCTTGTTCACCGGGCAATTAAAGTACCCAAGTCCCATGAAATCGCTTTCTTTTCACGTTTTTTTGGATTTTTTACGAAAAAAGACGAAGGTTTTTCTCCTTCGTCTTTCAGCATCTTATACTCTTTCAAAAACAGGCATGTAATCAATGGGAGCATCCACCTTGACACTCTGTCCGCCGTCGAACGTTTCACCGGTGGAAGTAAGCTTCCATTTTGCTCCGATGGGAAGATAAACTTCACGTTCGAAGCGGTTAAGTTCAAATATGGGAGCCGCAAGATATTTCGAACCAAACATATACTGATCGTCAAGCTCCCAGCACTTTTCATCCTTAGGGAACTCGTAGAACATCGTTCTTATTAAGGGTGAACCGTCGGTGCTGGCTTCTTCGTACAATGACTTGATGTAATCATGCATGGAAATACGGATGTCATAGTATTTCTTCATGATCTTGTAATTGTCTTCTCCGTAGCTCCATAGTTCGTTGGGCTGGCCGGTGTGGAGATATCCGCCGCCAAAGTCTCTGTCGTCAAGAGGCGGAATGTTGTAAGGGCCTCTGTCGCCGTGCATACGAAGTACTGCAGAGTAAACCGCGAACTCGTACCAGCGAATGAGAAGCTGTCTGAAATCGGGGTCGTTAACGTCGTCAGTCATGAAGCCGCCGATATCCGTCGTCCACCAGGGAATACCCGCAATACCCATGTTAAGACCGGCAACAACCTGGTCTTTAAATGCTGTAAATGTTGAAGGAACGTCTCCCGACCAGACAACGTTTCCGTACTTCTGGCTTCCCGCCCATGCACAGCGAAGAAGATTCACCACCACGCCGTCTTTTAAGTTCTTCATCTCATCGAAGAAGACGCGGGAGTACATCTGAGGATACATGTTGCTCACCTGAAGTGCGGGGCCGGCGCAGTATCTGTAATTTTCAAAGTCGTATACGCCGTAATCGGGTTCGGAATTGTCAAGCCAGAAGGCATCTATTCCGAAGTCGTAATAGTTCTTTTTGCAAACTTCCCATACGTACTTTCTCGTCTCGGGATTGAAAGGATCGATCTCAACGCAGTCGCCCTGATAATCGTATGTCTGAGCAGCGCCGCGCTCTGTCTTTATGAGAAGTCCTCTGTCCATCATCGGATAGAAGTTTTCGCTCTTTCTGTCAACGGAAGGCCATACCGAAACAATTACCTTTATGCCCATGGAATGAAGTTCGTCCACCA
>CAMPBP010000183.1 GCA_946639085.1 uncultured Lachnospiraceae bacterium | reverse complement strand
GATATAGTGTTTATGGATCATATGATGCCCGATATGGACGGAATTGACACGACACATGCCATAAGAGCACTTGGCGGCAAGTACGAAAACCTTACGATCATCGCACTCACCGCCAATGCAATTGATGCCGCTCGCGAGCTTTTCGCCAGAGAGGGCCTTCAGGACTTTATCGCAAAGCCCATTGATAAGCGTCAGTTAAATGCCATCCTTGATAAATGGCTTACTTCTCCGGAAGTTTATAGCCAAGCTCCTTAAGCAGATTTACAGTATTTGTCATCTCGGGTACAACATCTACACGTCCCCAGAAATAGTGCTGTCTGTAGGAATTCACTGCGGCATTTAAAAGCATTTTGCCACCGGTATAAACATAATCACTGTCCCCGTCGCCTTCTATGTAATCCATGAAATCACATGTAGCCAAAGCTTCTTCGTTGTAATCTCCCATTGAGAAGATATCAATCCTGGGAGTTTTCTTTTCGCGTATATCCTTAAGGAGAGCGCTTCTGAACTTTTCAACATCTCCCTTTTCCAAATTGTCTCCGTAATAATATCCCTCTTCGGAACCTGTACTTATGGCCACGGAAAGACAATCGTTCTTAAGTTTATTTCCGTTAAGGTGATATATCTTTTCAACTACGGGCTCGGTATTTACAAACTCGTCAAGCAGGCTTTCCAAGGAATCGTGATCGGTAAGATACTGCTTGTACAAAGACATGTCATAGCTTCTCGTTTCCGTCTTCCCGTTCTTTAAGTTGTAATAAAAGCTTATGCTGAAATACCAGTTATTCTCGCCGAAGCTTTCATAATGATCCCCAAGTTCAGCGATCTTCTTTTGTGTCGAAATGACATATTGCATCAGTTCTTCGTCGCCCTCTTCAAGGAAAAATTCACCTGAAGAAGTTGCAATGATTATGGAATCCACATCTTCAACATCGGGCACCGAAGTTACTTTATGCGTAGGATCTGATGCAAGAACGATCGTTAATGCTACCATTAAGACGGTAATGATTATCGCACCGGGCATTGTTTTCTTTGTAAATACCCTTATGCTTCTTTCGATTATCATCTTTCCCACATAATACGCTATGAGTGATGTGAAGATGATAAAGAACACCATCCTTACGGGGCTGTATGTACTGTTGTACGCATAATCGAGCATTGAATTAAGTATTATCGCGCCCGCGATTGCCGCTACCACAGCATAACTGTACAAAAGTATGGGACGAACACCCTTAAATGCAACAACTTCCGTTGCCGATTCACTGGATCTTGCCTTGTATAAGAAATAGCTTACAAGTATCAAAACTATCGCTACTATAAGATAAACTCCCACAAGTGAAAGATTCTCTATGGTAACATCCAATATTCTGTATATATCTACCGTTTCCCCGTTTACTATGGTGGGAGCATAATCACTTCTTTCTGAAACCTTGATATTGCCCATCAATCCGACTATAGGGGAAAGATAATTAAATGCCGGGAATGTTTCTCCCCGAATACCGTACAAAAATCCCGAATAGAAAGTTGCTATCACCGCACCCGTTACGGAAAAGAAAAAGTGAGACGAAATGTTTAGCAATACCATCGATGAGGTACGACCCGTAAGTTGAGCGCTTATAAGCGACATTCCGGACATCAAAAGCGATATGGCAAGTATCGCGTAAAGGCATGTAAACGCGCCTTTGGGGTCAAAAGCACCTTTTGTGATGGCAAGTATCGTAAATACGAACCAGCCCACAAACTGCGGTATTACGACCATAACGTAAGAAGAAACCGCATTCGTAACAAACAAAGCATTTCTCGTAACGGGAAGGGAATGGAAGAACACCGTTCCCCTGGTCGTATACATATAATTAAATACATTTGCAAAAACCACTACAGACATGATAAATGATGCGATCGGTATACCTACCGGTATCATATTGTAGTAAACGCTTCTTGCATCCAGATATGTTATAGCATAGAAGTCTCCCTGACGCATGAATGTAGAGGTGTGACTTGCGAAAGCAGTGATAAGTCCCCCCAGGGAGAACAGTGCCCATACGGGCCACAATCTGGTCAGGTTCTTTATGAATATCGTTTTACTAAACAAGGATGTTCTTGATTTCATTTTCAAGCCCTCCCATCTCATAAACAAAGATTTCTTCAAGTGTAAGGGGAATTGCCTCAACAAGCATGGGATCGTACTTCTTTACCGCTTTTACCGCACTTTCGGGGCACATACGAACTATCATTGTATGAACTCTTCCCGTAAGTGAATCGTGAAGCACTTCGATTCCGTCCATAGTCGGCTCTTCCTCGCCTTCTTTGAAAACAACCTGAAGTTTGACCATGTTATCCTGAAGTTCCGAAAGGCTTCTTTCAAGCACTACTTTGCCGTGATTCATGATACCCACATGATCGCACACATCCTCAAGTTCTCTTAAGTTATGGGAAGAAACCAGTACCGTCGTTCCTCTTGAAGATACGTCGTCCATGATAAGGCTCCATACTCTTCTTCTCATTACCGGATCCAGTCCGTCAACAGGTTCATCGAGTATAAGATAATCACTCATGGTTGAAAGAGCGAGCCAGAAAGCAACCTGCTTTTGCATACCTTTCGAAAGATACTTGATGGTTTTGTTCTCTTCGATATTAAAAGCGTCTTTAAGTGCTTTGAATCTTTCAATCGAAAAGGTCTTGTACATTCCTTTATAGATATCGCACATATCCTTGACAGTAGCCTGTCCGAAATAAAACCAGTCATCGGGTATGGATGCGATCCTTGACTTCACAGCCACATTCTCCCATACCTTTTCTCCGTCATACACAACATCACCTTCGTCCTGACGGTAAACGCCCAGCAGATGTCTTATAAGAGTAGACTTGCCGGCACCGTTGGGACCCATGAGTCCGTATACGGATCCGTTCTCAACCTTTAACGTAACCCCGTCAAGCGCTCTGAAGCCGTCGAAGGTTTTTACAAGGTTATTTACTTCTATCATCCCATTTCCTCCGTTAGAATCTTTACGATCTCTTTGTCTGTCATTCCCAGATACTTTAATTCCTTGATTTTTTCAAGTATCTCATCTATGAGTTCTTTGATCTTTTCCTCATCAACTTTCGTTATCCCGTTCACAAAACTTCCTTTGCCCGGAACCGAATAAAGGTAGCCTTTGCTTTCAAGCTCGTTGTAGGCTCTTTGGATCGTATTCGGATTGATGGATAACTTGGTTGCCAGGAGACGTACCGACGGAAGTTTCTCATCTTTTTTAAGAACGTTACCTATGATGAGTTTTTTGAATCCGTCTTCGATCTGCTCATATATGGGTCTTGAATCCCGATAATTAAGCTCTATCATTAGATCTCCTTTCTTCAGATAGTTATTGCGGTCGTGACCGTTCCAACTGTATTAACCGTCTTAATACACTTATGACACACTTAAACCCTAAAGTCAATGAAGAAATCCTTAAGAAAATGACCCAATTATTAAGAATATAAACTGTTTATAAAACATTAGCACTCACTATTGACGAGTGCTAACAACGGAGTTATAACGTAATTGTTCAAAGGGAAAACCTGAGAACGAAACACAAAAAACCTACAAACAAAAAAGTTTATATACGGCACAACGGCCGCGAAAAAGGAGGAATCGTTATGTTAATGCCCAGTTTATTTGATGAATTCTTTGATGATTTTGCTCGCCCGGCGAAAAGTGTTGTTAGATACAATTACCCGGCAAACGCAGTCATGAGGACAGATGTTAAGGAAGATGAAAACGGATATCATCTTGATATCGAACTTCCCGGTTACAAGAAAGACGATATCAAGGCAGAGCTTAAGGAAGGTTATATGACCATCACAGCTACCAAAG
>CAMPBP010000182.1 GCA_946639085.1 uncultured Lachnospiraceae bacterium | reverse complement strand
AATATTAAATCAATGTGCGATAAATACGGTCTTTGCATCAAGCCTGTATTGTTGTACGGAAAACTGTCCGCAAAAGCAAAAAGAGAAGCATGCGAAGGAATCAGAAACGGGGAATTCAATGTTGTGATAGGTACACACGCTCTTTTCCAGGAGAGTGTTGAATTTAAAGATCTCAAACTCGTTATAACCGATGAACAGCACAGATTCGGCGTGAATCAACGTGAGAGTTTAAGAGACAAAGGCGTTTCTCCACATATACTTGTTATGAGCGCCACACCGATTCCCCGGACACTGGCTATGGTTATGTACGGAAATGTTGATATAAGTGTGATGGATGAACTCCCTAAAAACAGAATTCCCATTCAGAATTGTGTTGTCAACTCAGGCTTCAATAAGAAGAGTTTCGATTTTATCAAAAAAGAGATTGATGCGGGACACCAGGCTTATGTCATATGTCCCATGATCGATGAATCCGAAGAAGACGATCTGAATCTTAAAGATGTGGGTACAATGAGCGAAGATTTAAGATCATACTATGGTGATTCCGTCAGAGTTGCAACGCTTCACGGCAAACTTAAAAGTGCGGAAAAAGAACGCATTATGGAAGAGTTTAAAGATAAGAAGTATGACATCCTTGTTTCAACGACCGTAATAGAAGTGGGTGTCGATGTTCCAAATGCGACCGTGATGATGATTGTAAATGCCGAAAGGTTCGGGTTGTCACAGCTTCATCAGTTAAGAGGACGTGTCGGAAGAGGTGATGCTCAATCCTATTGCATTCTTGTAAGCGATACAAAGAACGAACAGTCACTTAAACGACTTAAAGTTTTGAACGAGACTAACGACGGATTTGAGATTGCAAGACAGGATATCAAATTAAGAGGTCCCGGCGAACTTGCCGGAGTAAGGCAGAGCGGAGCGCTTTCTTTCGGCCTCGGAGATATTATGGAAGATTCCGATATCTTCATGCTTGTCATCGAAATGTACGATAAAATTAAGAATCGACTCACAAATAGAAGGCCGTGTCTTATTGACTTTAGGAGCATATAAAAGTAAAATAGCGATTGAGTATTTGGTTTCTAAAAATCGAAAAATTCAACGCATTTTCAGTATTTTACTTTTTTGTGGGTACTAATTTAAAAAAATGCGCTTTTTTGGTGTGAGTTATGGGCAGAATTGCAGTAGTAACAGACAGTAACAGTGGCATAACACAGGATATGGCAAAGAAACTCGGTATATCGGTTATACCGATGCCGTTTACCATTGACGGTGAAGATTATTTTGAAGATATCAATCTTACACAGGATCAATTTTACGAGAAGCTTCTTTCGGATTGTTCCATAATGACATCTCAGCCCAGTCCCGAGGCTGTAACAGGTCTTTGGGACGACCTCCTCAAAGAATATGACGAAGTGGTTCATATTCCCATGTCAAGCGGCCTTTCCGGATCGTGCCAGACAGCAGTCGTTTTGAGCGGGGATTATGAGGGAAAGGTACATGTCGCAAATAATCAGCGTATTTCCGTTACGCAGCTTGAATCGGTTCTTCAGGCAAAACAAATGGCCGACCTTGATTACACCGGTTCACAGATTAAAGAAAGACTTGAAAAAGACAAATTCGATTCGTCTATCTATATAATGGTGGACACGTTAAAATATTTGAAGAACGGCGGAAGACTTACTCCCGCAGTTGCTGCTATCGGATCGCTTTTGAAGATTAAGCCCGTCCTTCAGATTCAGGGCGAGAAACTTGATAAGTTCGGAATGGCACGTACTCAGTCTCAGGCTAAGAGTATGATGCTTGCTCAGATAGAAAAGGATATAACCGAACGTTTCGGAGGAACTTCCGACGGTGAAGGTGTTTGCATTTATGTGGCTTATTCCCACAACGAAGATGTTGCGAATGAGTTTGTAAAGGAGATCAAAGAACGTTTTCCGAAAACAGATCCGACCGCATATGCACTTTCGTTAAGTGTTTCCTGTCATATAGGGCCGGGTGCTCTGGCAATTGCCTGTACCAAGAACGAAAAGTATTGATATTAAAAGACGACAGTTTCGACTGTCGTCTTTTATTAATTTGTCACTACTATATATTGTATTTTTTCTTCCCAAAACCGCCTTTATATGATAATATATTGTAGGTTAATGGTGTAATATCATAGGTTTTGAGAGGAATATATGGCAAAGAATACTTATGATGCCGAGAGCATAACAGTGCTCGAGGGCCTGGAGGCTGTAAGAAAGCGTCCGGGAATGTATATAGGTTCGGTTTCAACAAGAGGTCTTAATCATCTAATCTACGAGATTCTTGATAACTCGGTTGATGAGCATCTTGCAGGTTTCTGTACAGAAATTCATGTAACGTTAAATAAGGACGGTTCCGCATGTATATCCGATAACGGTCGTGGTATACCTGTGGGTATGCATAAAAAGGGTGTTTCGGCTGAAAGACTCGTATTTACCACGCTTCATGCCGGCGGTAAGTTTGACAATAACGCATACAAAACAAGCGGCGGTCTTCACGGCGTAGGTTCCTCTGTTGTAAATGCGCTTTCCGAATGGATGAACGTTGAAATAAAGACAGGCGGATTTATTTACAGAGATTCTTATTCGAGAGGAAATCCCACAAAGAAACTTGTAGGTGGTCTCCTTGAACCCGAAGGGAAAACAACAAAGAGCGGAACTACGGTTACATTCCTGCCCGATGCAGAGATATTTGACCGTATAAGGTTTAAAGAAGACGATATAAAGAACCGTCTTCATGAAACGGCTTATCTTAATCCGGGCCTTACTATCTTTTACAGCGATCTTCGAGGCGAAGAACCTGATAATGAGACATTTAATGAGCCTGACGGTATAGTCGGTTACATTAAAGACATGAATAAGACGACGGAAACTCTTCACGACGTCATTTTCTTTAAAGGTTCAAGCGAAAATATCGAAGTTGAAGTTGCCCTTCAGTTCGTTAACGAATTCCATGAGAACGTAATGGGATTTTGTAACAATATTTACACTCTTGAAGGCGGTACACACATTACCGGCTTTAAGACCGCGTTTACGACTATTATAAACAATTATGCCAGAGAACTGGGTATATTAAAGGATAAAGACGTTAACTTTACCGGTACCGACGTTCGTAACGGTATGACTGCGGTTGTAAGCATAAAGCATACCGATCCCAGATTTGAAGGACAGACAAAGACCAAGCTTGATAATCAGGATGCTTCAAAGGCTGTGGCAAAGATCACTCAGGATGAGCTTGTAAGATACTTTGACCGAAATCTTGAAACGCTTAAGACTATAATCGGTTCCGCAGAGAAGGCTGCAAAACTTCGTAAGAGTGAAGAAAAGGCCAAAACAAACATGCTTACCAAACAGAAGTTTTCTTTTGACTCCAATGGCAAGCTTGCAAACTGTGAATCCAAAGACGCTTCTCAATGTGAGATATTCATTGTCGAAGGTGATTCCGCAGGCGGTTCCGCAAAAATGGCAAGAGACAGAATGTATCAGGCGATACTTCCCATCAGAGGAAAGATTCTCAATGTTGAGAAAGCTTCCATCGACAAGGTGCTTGCCAATGCTGAGATAAAGACAATGATCAATGCCTTTAACTGTGGCTTTTCCGAAGGATACGGCAATGACTTCGATATCGCGAAGCTCAGATACGACAAGATCATCATCATGGCCGATGCCGATGTGGACGGCGCGCATATATCAAATCTTTTGCTTACACTTTTCTTTAGATTCATGCCCGAACTTATCTATGAAGGACATGTATATATAGCTATGCCTCCTCTATACAAGGCTATGCCTTCAAAGGGCGAAGAAGAGTATCTTTATGATGATAAAGCTCTTG
>CAMPBP010000181.1 GCA_946639085.1 uncultured Lachnospiraceae bacterium | reverse complement strand
GGATCTTTTCAACGTTTACGGCAATTTCATCTTTTATCAGACGTCGGGACAAAATCCCGCTCTTAAGCGTATGAATACGGACGGAACCGGCGTGGTGACCATCGCGGAAGGCGTTTACAATCACATCGGCGCTACGTCAACTTACGTTTATTTCTCGGCTTTCGGATCGGATGTGCCGGTATATTGCACCCCTACATACGGCGATCCTTATGTGATCGAGTTTACCGAAGCAAGAGATGCGGTGCTTAACGGAAAGGACAGTAAATGAAAGAACGGGAACTCATCGTATATAAAGATTTCGAAGACGGTGCTTTGTTAAACGATATGGTTTATCTGATGGATAACTATAAAGACGAAAAGGCCGATACGGATAAGCTTAAATCAATGTTCTATTCATGCTTCCACAAGCTTTTGGAGCTTGCGGGACACTTCGGTTTTTACGGAAATCTTTGGCACTGTTACCTTTCAAATCTTTTGGTAAACAATGAAAACAGTTATTCCATGGCTTGCGAGATAGTCGGAGAAGTCACCGGAACGATAAACGATTGCGTGCTTCATGACATGGAGATTTTAAAAGAACTCTATGATTATGATTTTACTGACATGACCACGGCTCTGGGGATAAGAGATTTCAATCTGGCCCTCGATTATACGAGTTCTTCCAGAGAGAGCAAAGTTTACAATACGAGAATATGTTCACGTATCGTTGAACTTGCCAAGAAATTCAACGAAAACAACACTCCCGCTGAGATGAAGCAGACGCTTACCGCTTTTTACAAAGACTACGGCGTAGGCAGATTTGGTTTACATAAAGCATTCAGAATAGAGCATACCGATAACGGTGCGAACATCATACCCATCACCAATATCGCTCATGTGAGTCTCGACGATCTTATCGGGTATGAAGATGCAAAGAAAAAACTCATCGATAACACCGAGGCTTTCGTGCAGGGCAGAGTGGCAAACAACTGCCTTTTGTTCGGTGATGCAGGTACGGGTAAGAGTTCCAGCATTAAAGCCATCGCCAACAAATACTATGAAGACGGCTTAAGGATAATAGAAGTTTACAAGCATCAGTTTGTGGACTTAAACGATGTTATAGCTCAGATAAAGAACAGAAATTACAAGTTCATTCTTTATATGGACGACTTAAGTTTTGAGACTTTCGAAACGGAATACAAATACTTAAAGGCCGTGATCGAAGGCGGTCTTGAGAAGAAGCCGAAGAACGTTCTCATCTATGCTACGTCAAACAGAAGACATCTCGTAAACGAGAAGTTTTCGGAACGCGGCGAGAACGCGAGAGAAGATGAAGTGCATTTCGGCGACACCATGCAGGAAAAGCTTTCTTTGTACAACAGATTCGGCGTAACCATTTACTTTGGTTCACCCGACAAAAAACAGTACAACAACATCGTTACCGAGCTTGCCAAGCGTGAAGGGCTTGATATCGACAATGATAAGCTTTTGCTTTTGGCCAACAAATGGGAACTTGCACACGGTGGTATGACGGGGCGTACGGCGGTTCAGTTCATCAACTATCTTAAAGGCACAGGAAACATTTAGACGCTATGCGCGAAGACGATCAGATCATTAATCTTGATGATTCAAAGTATTACAGAAACAGAGAGTTGAGCTGGCTTCAGTTTGACCTTCGTGTTTTGGAAGAAGCAAAGGACGATCTCAATCCTTTGTTTGAAAGAATGCGCTTTTTGTCTATAAGTGCATCCAATCTTGATGAATTTACGGTCATCAGAGTCGCCTCTTTAAAAGATCTTGTTCATGCCGGTTTTACGGGAAACGATATAGCCGGAATGAATCCTACCGTTCAGTTGAGCCTTGTAGCACAATCTGCCAGAGACCTTATAAACGATCAGTATTCGATTTACAATAACAAGTTGTTATGTGAACTAAAAGAAGCCGATATCGAAATAATCGACTCCGCAGATTCTCTTTCAAAATCGGAAAAGGAATTCACCGATGCGGTGTTTGATTCCATTCTTTTCCCCATACTTACACCTGTTACGGTGGAGCCCGACAGACCCTTCCCGCTTATCAAAAACGAAACGATAAACATTGCGGTATTGCTTGAGGCAAAAAGCAATCCCGATAAGTTCGATTACGTTATCGTAGAGGTTCCTTCAAACGTCAACAGACTAATCGATATCTCGAAAGATAATTTTAAAAAGCGTTTTATCCTTACCGAAGAAATAGTAAAGGATAATCTCGGTAAACTGCTTAAAGGCCGAAATATTGTAGCTACCACGATCTTTCGTATAATGCGTAACGCCGATCTTACGATTGACGTTGAAGAAGCCGAAGATCTGCTCCTTAAGATAGAAGAGCAGGTAAAGCAAAGAGAATGGGGCGAAGTCATAAGGCTCGATATAGAAAACAACTCCGACGGAAGGATACTCTCCAAGCTTACAAGCGCATTAAAAGTGGCAGACAGAGACATTTTCTTTGTACAGGGTCCCCTTGATCTTACATTTCTTGAAGAGATATATGCCCTTAAAGGCTACGACAGGTATAAAGAGTCAAAGTTTGTTCCGAAGATGCCCGCGTGGGGCGAAAAGGATAAGATATACGAAAGCATAGCGGCAAAGGACAGGCTTCTTTTCTGCCCCTTTGAGAGTTTCGATCCGGTAGTGAACCTTATCGACGTAGCCGCAGACGATCCTTACGTACTTGCCATTAAGCAGACACTTTACAGAGTCGACAAAAAGTCCAAGATCGTAAATGCACTGGCAAGAGCCGCCATGAACGGCAAGCAGGTTACGGTGCTTGTGGAGCTTAAAGCCAGATTTGACGAAGAGAAAAACATAGAGTGGGCAAGAATGCTTGAAAGAGCCGGCGCTCACGTAATATACGGTCTGCCCAAACTTAAGACCCATGCAAAGATAGCACTCGTTATTCGAAAGGAAGGTACAAAGATCAAACGCTACATGCATCTGGGAACAGGCAATTACAATGCCACGACTTCGATGCGTTATACGGATATCGGATTGTTTACGGCAGACGATAAGATGGGCGAGGACGCGACCGAATTCTTCAACCGTCTCAGCGGTTTTTCGGACGATAAGCCCATGAACAAACTCATCACCGCGCCGGATTCGTTAAAGAAACGCATTCTTTCTCTTATAGAACGGGAAAAAGAAAACGCTCTCGCCGGAAAGAGTGCAGCGATCATAGCCAAGATGAATTCCCTCTGCGATCCGGATGTGATAAAGGCTTTGTACGAAGCTTCATGCGCCGGTGTTAAGATCGATCTTATCGTAAGAGGCATATGCTGCCTTAAAGTCGGCGTGCCCGGAGTGAGCGACAACATAAAGGTTCGATCGATAGTAGGCCGCTTTCTTGAACATAACAGAATATTCAGATTCGAAAACGCCGGTGCTCCAGAACTGTATCTTTCCAGTGCGGACTGGATGCCGAGAAATCTTGAAAGACGCGTGGAGCTTATGTTCCCGATAGAAGATGAAGAACTGAGAGAAAAGTTAAATCTGATTTTAATAAATCTTTTAAGAGATGATGTTAAAGCGAGAAAACTTTCCAAAGACGGAAGATATTACAGCCCGGATGTGAAAGAAGAAGGATACAACTTCCAGGCTGATTATATGAACAGGGATATTGATAAATGAACAGAGTGATACTTGCTTCGGCATCGCCGAGGCGAAAAGAACTGCTTACGAATATGGGTATGGATTTTGAGATAATCGTAAGCGATGTGGAAGAAAAAGTTACAAAAGTTAAACCAAGCGAAATAGTGGTCGAGTTGTCAAAACTTAAGGCAGAGGATGTGGCCGGAAAAGTCGAAGTTTCTCCGGGCACGCTCATCATAGCTGCAGACACTTTGGTG
>CAMPBP010000180.1 GCA_946639085.1 uncultured Lachnospiraceae bacterium | reverse complement strand
CTCGGCGAAGAGGTCAGAGATCTGCTCGGACTTAAAGATTACGTTTTCGATATAGACAGGTTCATTTCTTGCGAAGGAAACACCGGACCTTATATCCTTTACACGATAGTACGTATAAAATCGATCATTGCAAAATATAAGGAGCAGGGCGGAGATCTTTCGGCTCTTAAGATCGGCACTCCGGTAAATGCTTCGGAAAAGGACCTCATGAAGGTGCTTGCTTCTTTCTCCCAGACTATCGAAGGCGCGGCAGCGGAACTGGCACCCCACAGAGTGTGTGCGTTCATATACGACCTTGCCAACGCGTTCAACTCCTTCTATCACGAAACGAAGATACTGTCTGAAGAAAACGAATCAAGAAAGGGCGAATTCATAGCGCTCATCAACTTTACCAAGAACGTTCTCGAAACATGCATCGACATGCTGGCGTTCGAGGCACCTGAAAGGATGTAATATGAGGATTGGACACGGATACGATGTTCATAAACTTGTGGCAGAAAGAAAACTGATAATAGGTGGAGTGGACATTCCCTTTGAGAAAGGACTTCTCGGTCACTCGGATGCGGATGTTCTGACTCACGCGATAATGGATGCCCTTCTCGGGGCAGCGGCGCTTGGAGACATCGGGCTTCATTTTCCCGATAACGACCCCGCTTACAAAGATGCAGACAGCATAAAACTTTTGGAAAAGGTGGGTGACATTTTAGAGAGCAAACTTTTCGTTGTGGACAACATCGATGCGACGATAATCGCGCAGGTACCGAAGATGCGTCCCTACATAGACACGATGCGTGAAAACATCGCGAAAGCACTCAAGATTCCCGTATCACTTATAAACGTAAAAGCCACTACCGAAGAGGAGCTGGGCTTTACGGGAGCAGGTGAAGGCATTGCGGCCCATGCGGTGTGCCTCCTGTCATCACTCACGGATTTTTCCGATTCGGGATTTGGTGGATGCGGCGGTTGCGGCGGTTGCGGAATGAAGTAAAATATTATGATTGTAAAAAGACTCGTTTGGAAAGACGGGTCTTTTTTTGTCGCATTTTTTTACCATTGCGCATGGGATTAATTGTTTGTTATGCTTGGCGTATATAATTAAGTACCCAAGTACTTAGTTTTGGAGTGTATAGGAGGAACAAAAATGGGTCTTGTAAAAACTAACGATAATTGTATCGGATGTAATCGTTGTATCAAGGTCTGCAGCAGTATGGGCGCCAATGTTGCCGTTAAAAAGGGGAAGGACAACATAATCGACGTCGATCCCAAGAGATGTATAGCCTGCGGAGCCTGTCTTGATGTTTGCGAGCACAAAGCAAGAGAGTATGAGGATGATGTTGAGAGGTTCTTCGAAGATCTGAGTAAGGGTGTTAAGATATCTGTCCTTATCGCTCCCGCTTTTTTGGCAAACTATCCCAAAGAATACGAAATGTATCTCGGCATGTTAAAGAAGCTTGGCGTAAACCGTTTCATAAGCGTATCTTTCGGTGCCGACATAACAACGTGGGGATATATAAAGTATATTACCGAGAATAAGTTTTACGGCGGTATCTCACAGCCCTGTCCCGCGGTTGTCGGTTATATTGAACGCTATATGCCCGAACTTATCGACAAACTCATGCCGGTTCAGTCGCCTATGATGTGTTCGGCAATATATGTCAACAAGTATATGAAGGTTACCGATAAGCTTGCGTTCATAAGCCCCTGTATAGCCAAGAAAAACGAGATCGACGATCCGAACAATCGCGGATATGTTTCATATAATCTTACGTTCTCGCATCTGGTCAAATATTTAAAGGAGCATCCCGTAAGCGGAGCAACTCCTTATAAAGACGAGATCGAATACGGACTTGGATCGATATATCCCATGCCCGGCGGACTTAAAGAAAACGTATACTGGCTTCTCGGAGAAGATGCTCTTGTTCGCCAGATGGAAGGCGAGCGCCATATGTACGAGTATCTTCGCAGAAACAAAGACAAGATAAAGTCAAACAAGACTCCTTATCTTTTTGTTGACGCTCTTAACTGTACGAACGGCTGTCTCTACGGACCCGGCACGGAAGTACGAAGAAACATGGACGAAGAAGTCTTCATGGCTATCCAGAAGATCAAAGCCGAAAGCAAGAACGAGTCCGGAAGATCGGCATGGGGAAGGAAAGCATCGAAAGAAAAGAGACTTGCTTGCTTAAACAAGCAGTTTGAGAATCTCGATCTTAACGATTTCCTAAGAAAATATACCGACAGAAGCAGAGACTGCGCAATAAAGATGCCGTCCGAATCGGAGATCAATGCGATCTACGCTACGATGAATAAAGATACGTACGAAAAGCAGCACATCGATTGCGGATGCTGCGGATACGATTCCTGCAGAGAAATGGCGATCGCGATCCACAACGGATTTAACCATCATCACAACTGTGTTCATTACATTAAGGACCGCGCGTACGAAGAAAAAGACAGAGCGATTCTCTTAAAAGAAGAAGTAGAGAAGACGCAGGAAGATATGAGACTTAGGAAGGACAGACTCGCAGACGAGATAAGCGAGAACTTCAAGATCTTAAAAGAGTCTCTTAATCAGA
This sequence comes from uncultured Lachnospiraceae bacterium, assembly GCA_946639085.1. Lineage (GTDB taxonomy): Bacteria > Bacillota > Clostridia > Lachnospirales > Lachnospiraceae > UBA1258. The sequence continues at coordinate 1,290 of CAMPBP010000180.1, read as the reverse complement.
TAGAAACTGCAAGCACTCACAATGCCGAATCCACCAACGGTATTTCGGGCGAGATGTCCAACGTAGACAATATCGCTTCGGAATTTAACCGTGTACTCGCGATAATAGAGGGGTATCTGGAAAAACTCGAAAAGAACAATACCGATGTCATCGCAGTATCGTCACAGACCAATCTTTTGGCACTTAACGCTTCCATCGAAGCCGCACGTGCCGGCGAAGCGGGACGAGGATTTGCGGTAGTTGCGGAAGAGATCAAGAAACTTGCCGAGAGTTCAAAGCTTACCGCCGATGACAGTAACAAGAACAACAGCGATATCAGGACTACCATCGGACAGCTCATTTCAGAATCGGCCAAACTTGCCGACATCGTCGCAAGCGTAAATGCTAAAGCAGACAACCTTATGGGTGTCGCCGAAGAAACCGTTTCTTCCATCGAGGTCATGAACGACGTAGCCAAAAGCGTTGAAAGTTCGCTTAAGCAGATATTGAGGGATGAATAAAAAGTAAACAAAAAATCACGACCTTAGGGTCGTGATTTTTTTGCGTTTGTATCGTTACTAGATGTCAGTTCGTCACGAATCAATTCTGCTTGGGCCTGATACTCTATTTCGCGGTCATCCCATTCCTTTTTGAAATCAGGATCTTTCAGATGTTTGTTAAGGCTTTTTTTGTAATCGTTCATGTCGAGGTCTCCTTTAATTTGTATTTGTATAGTCATTATGAATTGTCTTTATGGCGTAAAAACCTTCGGACATTAAAGGAATATCTTTGTGGTCGTATAAGTCTTTGTGAGTCTTCCAGTCACAACCGTCACGCTCAGCGCGATGTACTGTGCATTCATCCCATTCGTTATCTATATGTCTAACCGTAACATTATAGTTTTGACAGACTTCTTTTCTACGGATATGCGCCATTCTTTTTATTTTGGGGTCCTCCGCGATAAAGCGAATAATATTCATTACTACTTTTCTTGAGAAGAAACTTAAAAAATTACCGTCTAATATGATATTCTTGCTTGATAAGAACGCGGAAACCAACATATCGAATTTTATCTTTTCGATGTTTTGGATGTTTTCTCTGTAGGTCAATCCTTTTTTGTGATTTTCGAAAAGGATTTCATCGGCGCAGAAAATGTCGGCGTTCTTTTTGAAGGCAAGTGTCTTCGCGTATGTAGTTTTACCGCAACCGGAATATCCGACCATTATGTATATGTTCATCTACCTACTATTCCCTCAAGAATAATGTTATAATATTATTCTAGACAATATGTAATGACCTCCTATTTGTAGC
>CAMPBP010000179.1 GCA_946639085.1 uncultured Lachnospiraceae bacterium | reverse complement strand
ATAAGGTCAGGGTACCTGCGCCGCCGCCGAAGAGTTTCTTGAAGATCCTGTCGATCTCACTTGCGTCGGAAGGCGCATACATCATATATTCAAAGCCGTGATCGGATACGGAGCAACCGTTTGCTTCAAAGAAATCCATGCGAACTTTCAATGCATTTATAAGGTCTTCGAAAGAGGTTATTGTTACATCGCTTACATTTGAAAGCTTATTTATGTAGTCGGTGAAGTCGGGCTTTTCCATGTTCATGGATCTGTCGGGACGCCATGCGGGTAATACCTTTATGTCAAAAGAAGCATCTTCTTTGATCATTCTGTGATATTCCAAAGAATCGATGGGGTCGTCCGTAGTGCAGATAAGCTTTACATTTGACTTCTTTATAATATCCTTTGCACCCATATCCGGACGGTTAAGGATCTTTTCGGTCACTTCCCAGGCTTCTTCGGCAGTCTTAAGACTTAAAGGTTTGTTAAATCCGAAATACCTTTGAAGTTCGAGATGGCTCCAGTGATATAAAGGATTTCCGATGGCTTTGGAAAGACATTCGGCCCATTTCATGAACTTTTCTTTGTCGCTTGCGTTTCCGGTTATATATTGTTCCTCAACGCCGCATGAACGCATGAAACGCCATTTGTAATGATCGCCGGAAAGCCATACTTCGGTAATGTTCTTAAAATGCTTGTTCTCGGCTATCTCCTTGGGACTTATGTGGCAATGATAGTCGATTATGGGAGCATTTTCGGCATATTCGTGAAATAATTTCGATGCGGTCTTTGTTTCCAGTAAAAACTGCGCATTCATGAATTGTTTCATTTGTTACATTCCTCCGTGGTGATCTTTATTTCGTTTTTCTCGATGAAGCGGAAGTGCTTCTGTGTATAAGTTCTCCGTTGAATACGGTCTTTTGCGGCATGCTTTCCCCGGAAAGAGCACCGATACATATTCTTACCAGATTGGTGCAAAGTGTTTCAAGCTGGTTGTCAACCGAGGAAAGTTCGGGCTCGGTACATACGGTGAGGACCGAATTGTTGTAACCGATGATCTCCAGATCTTTGGGAACCTTTATTCCTTTTCTTACGGCATATTTAAGTGCGCCTACCGCAAGAAAGTCTTCGGAAGCGACTACGCCGTTGAACTTAAGACCTTTATCCGCAAGTTCGGTCACGAAACCGCATACTTTTTCCAGATCCTTTGAAGTGCCGTTAAAGTATCTGATGTAGTCTTCATTGCACTTAAGCCCTCTTTTTTCAAAAGCTTTGCGATAGCCCGAAAGCTTTTTCGTAGCCGAATAAGAGTTTGAGTTATAAAGATATAAGATATTGTTTCTCTTGTTGTCGAGAAGAAACTCGGTTGCTTTCTCCATAGCCGCACTGTCGTCACAGGAGATGCAGTAAATGTTCTTGTGATCGAGATTTGCGTTAAGAAGCATTATGGGAACGCTGTCGGCCGCCTTATATATATATTTGTTGTTGGAATCGTCTTTGTCGATAAAAATGGAGCCCGCAAGGATGATACAGTCTACATGCTGAGACATGAGCATTTCCATAGATTCGCGCTGGCTCTTTCTTTCGTAACCGGTACATGTAAGTATGCAATGATATCCGTTCTCACGAAGAGCACCTTCGATATAATAAACGGCTTTTGCAAGATACATATCCGAAGAATCGGCGCACATGATGCCGATGGTCTTCATGGAATTGAGTCCGAGACCTCTGGCGAACGCGTTGGGCGTGTACCCTTGAGAAGCGATGATGCTTAATACCTTTTCCCTGGTTGCCGGTTTAACGTTGTCAAATCCGTTGATAACGCGCGATACAGTCGCAGTAGATACTCCGGCAAGCTTTGAAATGTCATAAATATTCATGTTGTTTCTCCCCTGCTAATAAATATAACATAAATATTCACAGAGTGCGACAAAAAATGTAACCGCTTACAAAATTTTTTTGCCGGTAAAGAAAGCAAGAAAAAACTCCCAAATCGAATTTGGGAGTTTTTCTGTGGAATTATGGGATAAAAGTGAGTATTTGGTTACCACATAAATCTCTTTGTTTGTCAGGCGATGTTTCTTTCCTCGTCTTTGTTTGCCGCTACGCCGGGTTCACGTGTTTTTCCGTGATAGAAAGCTCCCACAAGTCCGGGGCCGCCGTGACATCCGCATACGGGACCCAAGCAGCATACGTGAACATCGGTAAGCCCAAGTTCGCGCTTAAGCATTTCGGCAAATTCATTTGCCGTTTCTTCGTTGTCACCGTGTCCCACAAAGAAAGGAAGAGTGGGATCGGTAAGGTTGTCTCTTATTTGTTCTAAAAGGAACTGGAAAGCTTTCTTTGTACCTCTGGCTTTTCCTGCGGATTCGATAAGTCCGTTGTTGCCTACACGAAGTATGGGCTTAATGGAAAGGATGCTTCCGATAAATGCGGTGCTTCTGCTTACGCGTCCGCCTCTCATAATATGGAAGAGGTCGTCAACGGTGAATGCATGTGCCATGTTGGGAACGTTTTCTTCAACATATTTTGCCGTCTCTTCGATGGTAGCGCCTTTTTCTTTCTTCATGGCGGCCATTATCGCAAGAAGTCCCAGTGAGAAGGTAGCCGCAAGAGAATCTACCGTTAAGATCTTTGCCTCGGGGAATTCTTCTCTCAATTCGGCTGCAACTGTGCATCCGGAATTGTAGGTGCAGCTCATTGCCGAACTGAATCCTACATATAATATGTCGCGTCCCGCCTCAAGTTCGGGTCTGAATATCTTTTCGAAATCTTCGGGATTTACCGCAGAAGTGGTAGGAAGCTTTTTGCTTCGCATTGCTGCGTAAAGTTCCTTATTTGTTATTTCCCTTTCATCGGGGTAGTTTTTGTATACCTTACCATCCAAAAGAACCGACAATGTAGCAATCTTAAGATTGTAGCGTTCGATCATCTCAGGAGAAAGGTCACAAGTTGAATCGGTTACTATTGTGTAATCACGCATGATGTTTCCCTCGCTCATTCGTTGTTTTCAGCATAATTGTATTCAAAGGCAGCCTAAAATATCAATCTACTTGGACTTTTTTGGATTCCACTGTTATAATGTCTCTTAGTAGAGTTGAAAAACGGTTATTCTACTCATAGGAGAGAATGGCGTAAATGCGCGGTTTGTCGCGTATGCCGATTGGTTAAAAGGGCATAGGTATTAAATGGATTCTGAAAGAAACATAAAACTGACTATAAGTGAAAACATCGGAAAATTACGTCAGGCTGCGGGAATGACACAGCTTGATCTGGCAGGTGCGCTCAATTATTCTGACAAGACCGTGTCGAAATGGGAGCGCGGAGAAGCTCTTCCCGACGTTGTAGTTTTGTATAACATTGCCGAGATGTTCGGCGTTACCCTCGATTATCTCACCACCGAGCACGAGGAAGTTGCGCCGGTGGGACTTGACGAACAAAAGAAGCGCTGGGTGAACACGAGAGCACTTGTGACAGGCATATCACTTATGGCGGTATGGCTTGTGGCAACGCTTATCTTCGTTATAATAAGGACCGCAAGAGAAGATCTCAGAGGTTCCTGGATGGCATTCGTATGTGCGGTGCCCGTCACAATGGTTGTATGGCTTGTTTTAAACACCATATGGTTTTCAAGAAGAAGAAACTATGCCATCATTTCCTTATTAATGTGGACGACGCTTCTTGCGTTCTTCGCTCTCTTCTTTGAATTCGGCTTTAATATATGGAGAGTATTCTGGCTGGGCATTCCGGGTCAGGCCATCATCCTCTTCTGGTCGTTCCTTGGAAAAGTACGTGCGACGGGTCCCAAGGAAAGACATCCTTTCATTAAGAAATATCGTTAAAAAGGGGCGGTTTTACAACTTACCGCCCTAAAAATACAACTTACCTTCATTTCTGTTTTCTTTTTTCTTTTTTTC
>CAMPBP010000178.1 GCA_946639085.1 uncultured Lachnospiraceae bacterium | reverse complement strand
TGCGGAAGCTGCCGAAAAGGGCGGATTTGAGCATTTCATGATGAAAGAGATCTATGAACAGCCCAAGGTTGTTATGGATACTTTACGTAAGTACATAAAAGAAGATAAGAACACCAAGACTATAGATTTTTCAGAGTTTAATCTTTCAGATGAAACTCTTAAATCTGTTTCAAAAATATATATCGCGGCCTGCGGTTCGGCATGGCATGTCGGTGTTCAGGCTCAGTATGTGATAGAAGAACTGACTGATGTAGAAGTGAGAGTGGAACTTGCTTCGGAGTTCAGATATCGTAAGAACAAACTCGATAAGGATGCTCTTGTCATCGTAATATCTCAGTCCGGTGAGACCGCCGACTCGCTCGCGGCATTACGACTGGCTAAGAGTGAAGGCATAAAGACGCTTGCGATAGTAAATGTTGTCGGCAGCTCGATCGCGCGTGAGACCGATTATTGCATGTATACTCTTGCGGGTCCCGAGATCTCGGTAGCCACAACTAAAGCTTACAGCTGCCAGCTTATGTGCGCATATCTTCTTGCGGTCAAATTCGGAGAAGTTCATAAGACGATCGACGATCCGGTACACTATATCGACGAACTTCTTGCAATCCCCGAAAAGATACAGAGTACGCTCGATAATAAAGAACGTATTCAGTGGTTTGCCTCAAAATATGCAAACGCTCATGATATTTTCTTTATCGGCCGTGGAATAGATTACTCGATCTGCCTTGAAGGCTCACTTAAGATGAAAGAGATAAGCTATATCCATTCTGAAGCTTATGCTGCCGGAGAACTCAAGCACGGAACTATTTCGCTTATCGAGAACGGTACTCTTGTCATCGGTTCGCTGACGCAGACCGATCTTTACGAAAAAACGTTAAGCAACATGATCGAATGTAAATCAAGAGGCGCTTACCTTATGGGCCTTACCACATTCGGAAAATACGATGTGGAAGACAGTGTGAACTTCGCAGTTTACGTACCCAAGGCCGACGAGCACTTTATCGGCTCTCTTGCGATCATTCCGCTTCAGCTTTTGGGATATTACTTAAGTGTTTCCAAGGGTCTGGATGTAGATAAACCCAGAAACCTTGCAAAGAGTGTAACCGTAGAATAACAGATCACCGAGTGGAGGAGACTAACATGAAAAAAGCATTAGATGTATTATCTAACGACATACTTCAGTTTTTCATCGGCCTTGCCATGATGGTTGCGGGCGGCTATCTTTTTATGAACAACGTGACCGTTACCGCCGGAAACTTTTTTGAGACCACATTGTTCGGAAGACGTATGAACGGTATTGTTTTTGTGCCCCTCATCGCAAGCCTTATTTTCCTTTTCTTTAAATACAATGTTATTTCAAAACTTTGTGTCTCGTTAAGTCTTGTGCTCATACTCGCCAATGTTATCTCCAACATGACTTTATATTGGAGACCGGTAACACTGTTTGCAACGGTGGTGATATTCGTGCTTTTATTCGGCGGTCTTGGCCTGGTTCTCAAGTGCATCTTTGTTAATCCAAACGGCAAGCACGGCAAGAACTACAAAGAAGTCGACAAAGAGAACGACCAATAATTTCTGTTAACCCGGAGACAGGTATATGAACTTCAATTCATTTCAGTTTCTGATCTTTTTTCCGTGTGTCACATGTCTCTACTATGCAATGCCCGGAAAATTCAAAAAAGTGTGGCTTCTTCTGGCAAGCTTTTATTTCTATTCCTGCTGGAGCCTTAAGTATGCCTCACTCATACTGATATCGATACTCATAACCTATTTTGCCGGGCTCATTATCGAAAAATGCGAAAAGATCTCACTTAAGAAACTGGCTGTTGCGCTAAGTTTCATAAGTAATCTTTCAATCCTTTTTCTATTTAAATACTTTGATTTCCTTTTAAACAACATAAATCATGTTCTTAAGATCTTTCACGGAGGGAGCATAACGTCTCCCTTCTCACTTGTGTTGCCGGTAGGTATTTCCTTTTACACTTTCCAAGCCCTGGGCTATACCGTAGATGTTTACAGAAAAGATATTAAAGCAGAAAGAAACTTCATCAATTATGCGTTGTTTGTTTCTTTCTTCCCTCAGTTGGTGGCAGGTCCCATTGAAAGAAGCGGACATCTTCTTACTCAGATTCAGAAGGTCGGAAAAGAGAAGATGTTTGATTACGAAAAGTTCGTAAAAGGCTTTACGCTCATGTGTTACGGAATGTTCATGAAGATGGTGATCGCCGACAGGATATCGATCTATGTTGACGGAGTTTATTCGTCGCTTCAGGCCGTTGGATTTGTGGAAACATTAGTGGCTATGGCTGCTTTTTCGATACAGATATACTGTGACTTCGGAGGTTATTCGCTGATTGCGATCGGAGCGGCCAATGTCCTTGGCTTTGATATAATCGAGAACTTTAATTCTCCTTATCTTGCCGACAGCATTTCGGACTTCTGGAGAAGATGGCACATATCACTCAGTACCTGGTTCAGAGATTATCTTTATATACCGCTTGGCGGAAACAGATGCTCGAAGATAAGAAAATACTTTAACATAATGGTTACATTTCTTGCCAGCGGTCTTTGGCACGGAGCGTCCTGGACTTATGTTCTGTGGGGAGGATTGCATGGCGTATACCAGATCGTCGGTGATCTTTTACGTCCGGTTAAAGCGAAAGTTAACGCTCTTTTAAAGACCGATACAACGGCTTTTTCTTATAAGGCGGGACGGATAGCGGTGACGTTTCTTCTTACCGCTTTTGCATGGGTGCCTTTCAGAGCGGCAAACTTCGGCGATATGATGCTTTTCTTCAAAGATTTCTTTACAAGACCGAATTTTTGGGCATTCTTTGACGGAACCGTGTTCAATTACGGACTTTCGAGACCGGAAGCAACGATACTTTTTATCGCCCTCGCAATATTGGTTATTTTCGATCTTGTTAAATACACAAAAAAGATGACGGTAGCCGATTTCCTTTATAAGCAGAACACATGGTTTAAGTGGGGAGCGCTTATACTTCTCATTGTTGCATGTCTTGTGTTCGGCGAATACGGAATTGATTTCGATTCTGCACAGTTTATATATTTCAGGTTTTAAAGGTAAAGATGAAAAATGTATTGAGATGTGTGGCCTTTACGGTCATCACTGCGATCATAATTTCATATGTTTTAAACGTTCTGTCGCTTAAGGATACAAGCGGAGGAGAGACCGAGTATTACAGTGCTTACAGGCAGCTTTACAACACCGATAAGAACATGGTGGACGTAGTTTTCCTGGGTACAAGTCACTGTTACAACGCAATCTATCCCGCAGTTTTGTGGAATGAATACGGAATTGCCGCTTTCGATATGTCGGTTTCCGCTCAGTCAAAAAGAAGTACGTATCATTCACTCAAGGAAGTTTTAAAGACCCAGAGTCCCAAAGTGGTATTTGTGGAGATGTACGGTCTTATGAACGATGAGTATCACGGTGAGGGCAACATTTACAGAAACTATGTCACAATGCGTTCTTCCAAGAATCTGTACGATCTTTTGAAAGAAGAAAACGAAGAGAACAAGGTTGCCGCACTTACAAAGTGGCCCATAGTTCACACCAGATACAGAGAGCTTTCAAAGTATGATTTTGAAAAGAAGCCTTTCGATGAATTCGGACGCGGTGCCGAGATGAGGATGGGAGATATCGGTGGTTTTGTAAATCACGATTATGCCACAAACAAGGCGGTTGAAGAGGTCAGCGTTACCAATAAAAAGTGGATCGACGATCTGTATGCTCTGTCAAAAGAAAAAGGTTTCGAACTTGTTTTGTTCATGGCTCCCTATTCGGTATTTGAAAGAGAAAAGGCCATTTCAAACGGAGCGTATGAGTATGCAACGTCTCTGGGCATAAGATATATTGACATGAACTGCGACGAAATATTTGATGAAATGGGTTACGAT
>CAMPBP010000177.1 GCA_946639085.1 uncultured Lachnospiraceae bacterium | reverse complement strand
TTAATAGAGTCTGACAGTCATTGTGGGCCTACAAACGAAGGTTTTGCTATCGTTTGCGGTAAAAATCCGAAGTGTGCTGCACCGAAAGGTACGATTGTCGGACTTATAAAGGAAGCTCCTGAAGGTAATGAAATAATAGGTATGGATTTATATGTTGTCGGGGATTCCGAACATAAGCCCAATGTCTATTACACACTTGGAGGAGCAGAAGTATAAATTTCCCTTTACGGGATAGTTGATTGGCTATCCCGTAGGGGTAGCCTCTTATTTTATTAGGAGGCAAATATGATAAACAATAATAATATTGAAAAGCAGGCGAAGGAACAGCCTTTAAGATTTAATCAGTTCCAAATATTTGCAAAACAATATATCATCATGTTGGAAAGCAAAGTCCCGACTAATAGAAACAGCCGTGATTATGCAAAATATGAAAATATGTTCAAGTTCCTTTATGATACAGAGATTATGATTAAAGATCATCAGTCGACGTTGATAGAGGATTTGAAGATTTTTGCAAATTATAAGGTCGGATAATTCCGACCTTATTTTATTGCCATAAAAAGCAAGAGGCAAAGAATATATATAGATAATTACACATTTTTGCATTTTTTTCATTTATCGCTTTTTCTATAAGCGGAATGATTACGTTAATATTGCGAATAGCCTGCTCTTTTGTTGATGCAACGCCGAAATTAAGGATATCGTTATACTGAGATAATTCTTTATCGCAATACTCGCATCTGCATAATGCGGTTTCAATCAAAACAGCATTGTCTTTAAATGCCTCATCTGTCATATCGCCTTTACAAAACTGTTCATAATCTTCTTTGAACCGGGGGAACATGTTAGCAAGATATTCAAATGCTTTATGAGGCGTTTTAGGCACGCACAGATGAATATTTTCATCTTTAAATTGTTTTCCTACCTCTTCGAGATTCTTTATTATATCAACCATTGTTCACCTCCTCATAATCATTGTGTATTGTTTTGATCGAATAAAAACCTTCAGATATCGCAGGTATATCTTTATGATCGTAAATATCTTTTTCATTTTTCCAATCAGTTCCGTCACGTTCAACGCGATGCTTCGCACACTCGTCCCATTCGTTGTTTATGTGAATAGCTATAATATTAACATTAATGTTTATTTTTCTGCCGGATCGCATAGCTATTTTCACATAATTGGGATTCTTTTTTAAATATTCTATGTGCTTATCCTGGATAAATCGAATAATCGATATAACGCTTTTTCTCGATTTTACACTTAAGAAATTACCGTCCAGTACGACATTCTTATTTTTAATTATTCCTTTGTTAATAATATCGAATTTAGTTTTTTCAAGAGCGTCTACATTTTGGCGAAACGTCATACCAAGCCGATGATTTTGTTTTGCTATTTCATCAGCGCAAAAAATATCTGCATTCTTCTCTTCTGCCAATTTCTTTGCATATGTAGTTTTACCGCAACCGGAATATCCGATCATCATGTAAATGTTCATTGTCATCTCCTTCTGATTTTATTTTATCATTCGTAAAATACGAATTGCAAATTTGAACGAATTTATGAAAAGTGGTTGACAAAAGTTTTTAACGGAGTTTATACTTTATGTATAAACTTAAATCGACGATTATTTAAAAGGCTTCTGCGACGGCAGAAGCTTTTTTGTTTCTACGGCGGTAGAAACTGTCGTCGATCAATGACAAGTTTTTGCGTATCAGATCGATCGCGGAAACTTTTTTGGTGATAGCACCCACCGAGGAGGTAACGCCTCCCCCGTCCCAAAGCAATTAAGCGAGAGGCAACGAGGAAAAGAGTGCAAAGTTCAGAGCAAGGACTTACAGCACGGAGCGTAGACGGCGCTTCGAGTGTTGAAAGATACACAAAGACCTCTGAAAGATGGTTAATCCTAATTTGACAACGCCTAATGTCAAAGGGTTAACAGGCTAACATCTTTTATGTTAAATTTGCTCACGCACAAGGATATGGGTTGGAACCCGCTTGGAAACAAATTGTAGGGTTCGAGGCCCTAATATCCTGCACTGATTGTCTTGCCAACGATCAGTGAAAAAAACTGTTTTATGTTTTCAGCCCCATAAGGGGCTGTTTTTTGTTGAAATGTCTGTATACATATGATATATTATACATATAAACAAAATTGGTAATAATTTAAAAGGACAAGCTTTAGGGCTTGTTCTTTATTTTTTTGGAGGTAAAAGAATGAAAAAAGAAATACTTTCAATGCCCTGGATGGCAAAGAACGTAAGAAAGAAAAACACATACAATGTATGTGCAAAAATGGTAGACGACAGGCTTGTAATTGACTTTTCAGACCAAAAGCCTTTTATGAGAACAGTTCTTACCAAAAAGGGTTTTGAGAACTTCTTTCCAAACGAAAGAACTATCAAAAAATCTTATTATGATGCAGAAACGGTTTCTGGAACAAATAAAAAGACGATCTCTTCGATTTTTGGATATGATACGTATTCTCTTAACGTAAATGCGTCCGAAGAAACGACGAAGTTGATACTCGATTTTTGTGGTTTTCAGACCAAAAGTATCATATCGGCAATATCCTCTTTTCAAGGAGTGATAAATACCGAAAAACAAAACAGGGCATACCAAAAACATCGGGAAAAGTTAGACGAATTTTGTTCTCAGATAAAAGAGACTCCTCAGTCTTTTATTAACTGGTGTCAAAATAAGATAACTACACACTATGTAATGGTAAGTCCGTTTAAAAGCAGCAAGACAACGACAGGTCTTACATCTTGCTGTAACAGTAAGATCACTATTAATAAAGGTGATCAAATAAAAAAATGTCCGGTGTGCGGAAAGAAAGTTACTATGACTCGTAAGACTAAAATCTACGCAAGTCAGAAAGACTTTATACTCATGCAAAGATGTAACGATCTTTTGCTTGAACGTCACTATGAGGCATCATATAGGGTAGGCACAGATTCTGAAGGTGCTTATGAAAATTTCTATTTTTATGAAAAGGGTTTTGATTCGATAAACCTCAAAACAGGCGAAAGAAAGGTCATGTTTAAAAAGTATGATCCCTGGACAAAAACAACTTTTTATGACGATAAGAACCTATACGGAATGAACCCGATAAGGTTGCTTCCCGGAATAACAAAAGGGTTATCGAGCATGAAAAAGATACCTGAATTCAAGTATTCAGGCATAGAATATCTTGATGAAGTTAATCCCTTTGATTATCTTTCAAGATATATTCAAATGCCTCAGCTTGAAATGCTTGCAAAGGTTGGTCTTAAAAACCTTGCTAAACAAATTGCACCACTACATATGACTACAGTGTATAAAAAGCCGTGGGAAATGTTACAGGTCAACAAAGTTTGTTTTAATCGTATGCGTGAAATTGACGCTACGATCGGTGAACTTGAATGGTTTCAGTATATTACTGCAACCGGGGCAGAAATTGATAATGAGGATATAAAGTTCTTTTCGAGAAATTCTTATTATCCAGTTATGCCTAAAGACCTTGATTTTATTTACCCTAAAATGAGTTATAAGCAGATACGCAATTATATAGAAAAACAAAAAAAATATTTCTATAATTGCCATTCTGTACTTACTGTAGTTTTAAAATGGCGTGACTACTGCGATATGGCTAAAAATTTCAAGAAAGATATGTCGCTTGAAATCAACTATAAGCCTAAAAACGTAGTTTTGGCACACGATGATCTGGCCTCTATAGATGTGTCGATACAAAGGGAAAAAGAAATCCTTGAAAAATTCCCTAATGATAACGACATAATATCTTCTCTTACAAAATATGCATATTCCGACGGCGAGTACTCAATCGTAGTACCAACCGGTATAAAGGATATCATTAGAGAAGGAAGGCTATTAGGTCACTGTCTTGATAACGTTGACATCTATTTCGATCGCATTTCGCGACATGAG
>CAMPBP010000176.1 GCA_946639085.1 uncultured Lachnospiraceae bacterium | reverse complement strand
ACTCGGAAAACCAAAGGACGAAGAAGACGCCGTCAAGATGTTAAAAGAGCTTTCAGGACGGGTTCACGAAGTAATAACAGGCGTTACACTTATCTATAATAAAGGAAATTCAAGAGAAGAGGTTTCTTTTTACGAAACTACCGAAGTTACCTTCGAAAAACTTGACGAAGACGAAATAAGAGAGTATGTTTCAACAGGTGAGCCCATGGACAAGGCCGGGGCCTACGCCATCCAGGGCAAGAGCGCAAAGTTTGTAAAATGTATTAACGGAGATTACTCGAATGTTGTCGGGCTTCCCGTTCCGAGTCTTTACAAGACTCTTAAGAGTAAAGGATTGATATAAATGTCTGATAGCAGATCTTACAAAAATTATTCCGGATATAACATGGGAATATGCTTACTCAGAATGTTTGCATGTTTCTGCGTTATCCTTTCGGGAAACTGGGAAATAAACGTGGCGACTACGGGAGCACTTGGATGGGTGAATTACCTTAAAGATTACTCGGTCGCTGTTTTTATGATACTCGCGTTCTATTTCAGCGAGAAGATGATCGCCTCTTCGGATACCGACAGGCTTTTAAAGAGACTTTTAAAGCTGGTAGTGCCTCTTTTTGCATGGGCGGTGATCTATTGGGCTTTCTATAAGGTTTTGCAGGAAGTGTTGTATCCGGGTTACGAGATCACGGTTAAAGATCTTTTGTGGCAGATGGTAACCGGTAACAGCATATATCTTAACCGCGCCATGTGGTTTCAGGCCGTTTTGATAGTGCTCACGGTCTTACTGTGGCTCATCGTTTTTATCACTAACAAGTTTCACAATCCCATATTCGGACTTCTTTCCATCGCATGCATCTATGCGGAGTATGCGGGACTTATGCTCTTTATCAACAATTACAGATCCGAACTTGCAGGTTCTCTCGGACGAATTCACGAGATGTTCCCTTTGGCGGTCCTTGGCTACATGCTGGCTTACTTCGGACTTATCGAAAAGTCGAGAAAGCATTGGATCATTACGATGATATTTACCGTAGTGGCACTTTGGCTTGTAAGAAGGTTCGGTGTGTTTGCCGATCCTTCGGTTCAGACTTTCGGATATGCAGGTATTAAGAAGATAGTGGTGGCAGTGATCCTTGTTTTCTTATGCTTTGCGCCGCCCCTTGAAAAGCTTCCGAAATTTGTGCGTACGATCATCGAGTGGATGACGAAATATACCCTCGGAATCTATTGTATGCAGGGACTTGTGACAACGCTTTTGCATTATTTCATCTCCCACAGAAACATCGGGATCGAGATGGAAACATATACCATATTCGATTGCATCCGTATTTATGTGGTATGTTATGCGATATGTTTTCTTATCGCCAGAATCCCTTCAAAATGGACAAGAATGCTTGTGGAGTGATTTTTACTTGCAAAATGCGGCCATTTCTGTACAATGGTATAGGCTGCATTGCCGCTTGGAAATAAGGAGATACACATGATTTCAGCAAACAACGTAACTTACCGTGTAGGTAAGAAGGCGCTTTTTGAAGATGTTAACATCAAATTCACTGAAGGTAACTGCTACGGCCTTATAGGCGCGAACGGAGCGGGAAAATCAACCTTCTTAAAGATACTTTCGGGAGTTTTGGAGACCACCAACGGTGATATTTCCATCACACCCGGACAGCGTATGTCGGTGCTTGAGCAGGACCACTTCAAATACGATGACTGTGTTGTACTCGATACTGTCATCGCCGGAAATCAGCATCTTTATGATGTAATGAAGGAAAAAGAAGCAATTTACGCAAAAGAGGACTTTAGCGACGAAGACGGTATCCGCGCCAGCGAACTCGAGGCGGAGTTTGCGGAGATGGACGGTTGGGAAGCAGATTCCAACGCAGCGAGCTTACTTAACGGCCTGGGAATAGATACTTCGCTTCATTACTCATTGGTGGGTGATCTTGACGGTAATCAGAAGGTCAAAGTTTTGCTTGCGAGAGCACTTTTCGGTAACCCCGACATCCTTCTGCTCGACGAGCCCACAAACCACCTGGATCTCGACGCCATCGCATGGCTTGAAGAGTTCCTGATCAACTTTGAAAACACCGTTATCGTGGTAAGTCACGACAGATATTTCTTAAACAAAGTCTGCACACATACCGCGGACATCGATTACGGCAAGATTCAACTTTACGCAGGAAACTACGATTTCTGGTACGAATCCAGCCAGCTTCTTATCAAGCAGATGAAGGAAGCAAACAAGAAGAAAGAAGAGAAGATCAAGGAATTACAGGAATTCATTTCGAGATTCTCAGCAAACGCTTCCAAATCAAAGCAGGCTACTTCAAGAAAGCGTGCTCTTGAAAAGATCGAACTTGATGAGATCAAGCCTTCCAGCAGAAAGTATCCTTACATCGACTTCAGACCCGACCGCGAGATCGGAAACGAAGTACTTACCGTTGAAGGTCTTACAAAGACGATAAACGGTGAGAAGGTTCTCGATAACATTTCATTCATTCTCGGAAGAAACGACAAGGTTGCGTTTGTAGGCGGAAACGAGCTTGCAAAGACAACACTTTTCAAAATACTTACGGGCGAGATGGAGCCCGATTCGGGTAACTACAAGTGGGGCGTTACAACTTCCCTTGCTTACTTCCCGAAGGATTCCACCGAAGAGTTCAACAACGATTACACCATAACCGACTGGCTCATGGGATATTCTCCGGTTAAGGATATCACCTACGTAAGAGGTTTCCTCGGACGTATGCTCTTTGCCGGCGAAGACGGAGTAAAGAAAGTAAAAGTACTTTCCGGTGGTGAGAAGGTTCGCTGCCTTCTTTCCAAGATGATGATCTCGGGTGCCAACTGTCTTGTACTTGACGAGCCTACGAACCACCTGGACATGGAAGCGATCACTTCCCTTAACAACGGACTTATAAAGTTCCCCGGAGTAGAGCTTTTCTCATGTCACGATCACCAGTTTGTCGAGACGACCGCAAACAGGATCATGGAAATCCTTCCAAACGGTTCGCTCATCGATAAGATAACAACTTACGACGAATACCTTGCAAGCGATGAGATGGCAAGAAAACGTACCATATTCACCGCAAACCGCGAGGACGACGAAGAATAAAACAGATAACGGCGCTTTCATGCGCCGTTTTTACGTCATAGATTACGGAGATTAAAAGATGATCGATCTTCACGTACATTCATGCCGCTCGGACGGAACTTTTACTCCTTCCGAACTTGTGGACTATGCCATTAAAAAAGGACTTAACGCCTTCGCTTTAACCGATCACGATACGGTGGACGGACTTGATGAGGCAATCTCATACGCAGAAAGCCTTAAAAAGAAAGGCGTAAGCGGTGTTCCGAGGATCATTAAAGGCATAGAGCTTTCAACAGACCTTAACGCAAAAGACGTACATATCGTAGGTCTTTTCATAGACTGCGAATCCACTGAATTTAAGAAGTATCTTAAGGAGTTTGTGGACGAGCGAAAAAACAGAAACATAAAGATGTGCAAGCGCTTAAACGGGTTTGACATTCCGGTAACCTATGAAGAACTGGAAGGATCCGTTCAGGATGCGGTCATAACCCGTGCTCATTTTGCGGCCTGGATGCTTGAGAACGGATATGTAAAAACCAAAAGGGAAGCGTTTGAAAAATATATCGGTAACGGTGCGCCCTGTTATATTGAAAGGGAGAAAGTATCACCCGAAAAAGCAGTGGAACTCATACTTAAAGCAGACGGTGTGCCCATACTTGCCCATCCCATCCTTTACAAACTTCCCGATGAGGAACTTGAAACTTTGGTAAAGAGGCTCAAAGAAAAAGGACTCATGGGCATTGAAGCCGTTTATTCGACTTACAGTCTTGATGACGAAAGAAAGATAAGGCGTCTTGCAAAGAAGTATCATCTGCTGTTGTCGGGCGGAAGCGACTTCCACGGAGCAAACAAAGAAAACATCGATCTGGGAACCGGCATGGGGCACCTTTATGTCGATGACAGTATCCTT
>CAMPBP010000175.1 GCA_946639085.1 uncultured Lachnospiraceae bacterium | reverse complement strand
TCATAGCCGAGAGAAACAAGGGCATCAACCGCATCGGAGGCTTCTCCTTCAAGTGTGGCTCTGCCTTGCGCATCTTCTTCAACGGGCGATATACCGAGTATCTCATTACGATCAATCTTATCTTTTAGCTCGAGAATGATCCTTTCAGCGGTCTTCTTTCCGATGGTATTGGCTTTTGATAATCTTTTGCTGTCTTCACTTATAATGGCATATTTTAGGTCGGGAACATCAAAAGCATCAAGAATGTATAGAGCACTCTTGGGTCCGACGCCGTTTACTCCGATGAGTTTGAAAAACATATCCTGCTCATCTTTTCTTTCAAATCCGAATAGAGTAACACCGTCTTCTCTTACGGACAAATATGTATATATCTTAACTTCGTTTCCGATGGAAGGTAGGTTTTCGCAGGTTTTCTGTGAAACCAGAACCTCATAACCCACACCTCCTACATCGACAATGATACAACCGTCTCTGTTTTCGGCAAGCTCGCCTCTAAGATAGCCAATCATACTCTTTTACCCTTTCATAAATAAGTTTACATACAAAACCGGTCACAAGGCCCGTAAGAACACCGAACAATGAGAATAAAAACAAATATCTCATCATCAAAAATGAACTCATATAAATGCTCACGCATATAAGCTGTCCGAGATTATGAGCCGCTCCGCCTCCGAGGCTTATTCCGATAATTGAAAACTTGCCCAAACGCTTAAGATATAACATGAACAGGAAACTAAGCAAAAATCCCGATGCCGAAATTCCAAGAGACATCAGATTGCCAAACAATAATGCCGACAATAAAACTCTCACAATTCCGATAACAAAAGCCTGCCACTCACCTACCGCAAATATGGCCAACAAAATGATAACATTTGCAAGACCGAGTTTAACGCCCGGAACGGGAATGAACGCGGCAAAAAGGCTTTCAACATATGAGAATATCATCGCCGCGGCAGTTAAGACTCCCATTACGGCCAATTCTTTAACACTAACTTTCATCAATAAGCCACCGTGTCATATTGCACATCTTCGCCCTCGATAACAATATAAAGTCTGTGAGGAAGACAACATATATATTCGTTAACATGGGATATCTTACCCATTTTGATACAGTCCCGAGATTTACAATCGGCACTTGTTACGCCGACTCTTCCGTCATATATGCCTATAACGTTCGTGCCGTACTTAGTAACTATCTCATGCTCACCGTTATCCGAAATCGGTATCTTTTCAAAAAGATCGCCGTCAACATAAACGACAACATAATTGCCGGACATATCGTTTTTATTCGCATACGAAGATATATAAAAATTGAGAGCCAGACTTATGATAAGGATAAGACCGGCAAGAATGTAATCCTGTTTCTTCATACAAATGATTCTATCATATCCGAACATATGTTTCAATTGCATTTACAATCTTTTTTCAATTATCATTTAAAGAAAAATCGAAGGAAAATACGATGAGACTTATATTTGTAAGACACGGAGAACCCGATTACGTGAAGGATTCACTGACCGAAAAAGGGATCAGAGAAGCAAAACTTTTAAACGAACGCGTGAAACAATGGAAAAACGTGACAAAATACTATGTATCGCCTTTGGGACGAGCCAGACTTACGGCTAAACTGGCTTTGGAAGGTACCGGTATCGAACCTGAAGAACTGCCGTGGATTAAAGAATTCTCCATAAAAGTAAAGAATCCCCTCGATCCCGGAACGTTAAAAAACGTACCCTGGGATTTTTACCCCGAAACATGGAGAAAAGACGAAAAACTGTACAATAAAGACAACTGGTATGAATCACCGCTCTATGACGGTGTAGACATGTACAAAGAACACAAAAACGTCATTGAACCTTTTATGAATCTGTTACGTTCATACGGCGTTACAAAGGAAAACGGTGTATATCACATAGATCATGAAAACGATGATACCACACTGGTATTTTTCTGCCATCTCGGCGCGTCTTTTATTATGCTCAGCGAACTGATGGGAATGTCTCCGGCCTTCATGTGGCATACGTTCTTTGTGGCACCGACTTCTCTTACAATAATAAATGCCGAGGAACGTGCCCCCGGCATTTTAAACTTCCGTATTCAGGCTTTATCGGATACAACGCACCTTGCAAAAGGTGGCGAACCGATATCCCGGTCCGGATATTTTCATGAAATATTCCAAGATTAACTGTTCTTGATCTTATTAAGCAGTCCTTCCGCGTTGATTATCTTCTGCATAAACTCGGGGAAGGGCTGTCCTTTAAAGGATTCTCCCGTAGTCTTGTCATAGATGACACCGTTATCGAAATCAACTTCCACTTCGTCACCGTTATTGATAGCGACAGACGCTTCTTTACACTCCATTATGGGAAGACCTATATTGATTGAGTTTCTGTAGAAAATTCTCGCAAATGTTTCGGCAATAACACAACTGACACCGCTGGCTTTTATTGAAATCGGTGCATGCTCTCTCGAAGATCCGCATCCGAAATTCTTTGTGGCAACGATTATGTCGCCTTTTTTTACATTCTTTACGAAGTCTTTGTCGATATCTTCCATGCAGTGAGTCGCAAGTTCTGCGGGGTCTGATGAATTAAGATATCTGGCGGGAATGATAACATCAGTGTCTACATTGTCGCCGTATTTAAAAACTTTTCCGCATGCTTTCATTTTTTCTTCCTTTCATACTAACGAACTAAACAGGTGATGCGATGTATCCCTTTATCGCACTTTCAGCTGCTACCGCAGGGCTTGCGAGATAAATTTCGCTGGTTACATCTCCCATTCTTCCGACAAAGTTTCTGTTGGTGGTTGAAACACATCTCTCACCCTTTGCCAAAACGCCCATATAGCCTCCCAGACAAGGTCCGCAGGTTGGAGTGGATACTACACCGCCTGCTTCGATGAACGTCCTTATAAGGCCTTCCTCCATTGCCTGAAGGTATATGCTCTGTGTTGCGGGAAGAACGATAAGTCTCATCTTGTCCGCAACCTGTCTTCCTTTAATGATCTCTGCGGCAGTACGAAGATCGTCGATACGTCCGTTTGTACATGAACCGATAACAACCTGATCTATCTTTATCTGCTCTTTGATCTCATCGATCGTCTTTGTATTTTCGGGAAGATGCGGGAAAGCAATAGTAGGACGAAGTGTGGAAAGATCGATAGTGTATTCTTCATCGTATTCAGCATCCGCGTCTGCTTCATATATCTTGAAATCACGTTTAGAATGCTCTTTCATATAAGCTATGGCAAGATCGTCTACAGGGAAGATACCGTTCTTTGCGCCGGCCTCTATAGCCATGTTGGCAACGGTAAACCTGTCGTCCATAGTAAGATTCTTAATGCCTTCACCCACAAATTCCATTGACTTATAAAGAGCTCCGTCAACACCGATCATTCCGATGATATGAAGAATAAGATCCTTACCCGAAACATATTTTGAAGGTTTCCCCACAATATTGAACTTTATCGCAGAAGGAACTTTAAACCATGCTTTACCGGTAGCCATTCCCGCAGCCATATCGGTACTTCCGACACCTGTTGAAAAAGCTCCGAGAGCGCCGTATGTACAAGTATGAGAATCTGCTCCGATAATAACATCTCCCGCAACGGTAAGACCCTGTTCCGGTAAAAGAGCGTGTTCTATTCCCATACGTCCAACTTCAAAGTAGTTGGTAATGTTGTTCTTTATAGCAAATTCTCTGACGCATTTGCAGTGTTCTGCGGATTTAATGTCCTTGTTGGGCGCGAAATGATCGGGAACAAGTGCGATCTTATCCTTATCAAAGACAGAATTAAGATCCATCTTTTCCATCTCCTTGATGGCAACGGGACTGGTGATGTCGTTACCTAAAACAAGGTCCAGATCCGCTTCGATGAGCTGACCCGCAACAACGCTTTCAAGACCTGCATGAGCGGCAAGAATCTTTTGTGTCATTGTCATACCCATATAGGTGACCTCCTTATATATAAGTTTTAAACTTTTTTTCTATGTCTTTTATCAATTTGTATTCTATGGAATCAACAAGCGCTATCCAGCTTGCTTCTATAATGTCCTTTGAAA
>CAMPBP010000174.1 GCA_946639085.1 uncultured Lachnospiraceae bacterium | reverse complement strand
AATGACTTTGATCCTTTTATTTATCATGGAAACTCTCCTTTTTATTTCACAAAACATGATACTATATTTTTATGTACGCTTCAATTTATTATAAATGAAGAAAGATGCTTACATTCTTAAGATATGTTAAAATTATAGAATAATCCAATAAAGGAATTTCGATATGAAAAAAATACGTGAAAGAATTTTTAATATCATACAGATAGGAAAACGTACAGATTTTTTGAGCACTTCATTTGATATCTTTATAGTGATCATGATCTTTTTAAATCTGTTCGCGACACTCTTTTCGACATTTGATGAATCCGCCTCCTACGAAGGGATCATCGGTGTGATCGAATGGGTAACGATCATCATATTTACGATCGAATATGTTTTACGACTTTGGACCGCAGATTTTCTTTATCCTGCCGATAAAAGAGTAACATCCGCATTTAAGTTTGCTTTTTCTTTTTACGGCATTATAGATCTTTTTACGATCCTTCCATTTTACCTCCCCTTCTTTTTCCCTTCGGGAATCGTTGCATTCAGGATGTTACGTGTTATAAGGATCTTCAGACTCTTTAAGATCAACTCCACTTACGACGCGTTCAACGTAATAACCGACGTACTAAAAGACAAGAAAAATCAGCTTCTCTCTTCCATGTCCTTAATACTGATAATGATGGTCGCTTCATCGTTATTTATGTACAGCTTGGAACACGAAGCCCAGCCCGATCAGTTTTCCAATGCGTTTTCCGGAATATGGTGGGCAACGTCGACACTGCTTACCGTAGGATACGGTGATATCTATCCGGTAACGATCGGTGGCAGGATAATGGCCATAGTGATATCGTTTTTGGGCGTCGGAATGGTGGCCATACCTACAGGTATTATTTCCGCCGGCTTCGTGGAACAATATACAAAGCTTAAGCGCCTTGAAAGTCTGGGAGAAGAAAACGAACTTAGATATGTAACGAGCACCTTAAAACACGGTCACTCTTATATAGGTAAGAAAATTTCCGATGTGGTTCTTCCTCCCGATCTTTTGCTCGCGGCGATCATTCGAGGAAATGAAGTCATTGTTCCCGAGAAAGATGTGGAATATCACGAAAAGGATGTCCTCATTCTTGGTTCAAAGCACTATAAAAACAGCAAAGATATTGAGATCAAGGAGCTTCTTATCAAAGGCGAACACCCCTGGATAGGCAAAAAAATATCCAATCTTGATATTTCAAGACTGGATATAATAGTAATGATCTACAGAAACGGCAAATCTGTTATTCCTACCGGTTCGACAGTGATTAACGCGGATGATACAGTCATCGTTTATTCAAAAAGACCGGGTTGAAGGACGTGAAAAAAGGGAGCGATGATCGCTCCCTTTTGCTATTCCTTAACAACGCCTTTTTGAAGCATTATGTTTGCATACAGTGCCGATTCGCCGGTCGTGATGATCGCATATGCTTTCTTTGCTTCTTCATAGAATGCAAATCTTTCGATCTCGCCTACACATTCGTTTTTGTAACCGTGATCGTTAAGGATATTTTTGTATGTATCCCAGATGGGTGTTTCAACCGGATCTCCCGGCATTACCTGCATCAGATTTACGGGATGATCAACGTAACTGTCGAGCGGGAAAAGCTTAAGTATCGCGTCCAGCACTTCCGGCACTCCGTGTCCGTCAAGCCTTACTACAATCGCGTTTTTCCCGACCGACTCTGCGGGGAAATTACCGTCCGCTATAACAAGTCTGTCTGCATGTCCCATTTCGCACAGAACTTTCAAAAGCTCGGGCGATAAGATCTTAGGTATTCCGATTAACATTTTTTTCCTCCAAATAAATTATTTAAATGACCACTCGAGCACTTCGTATCCCTCTCCGGAAAACGTAAAGAAAACGTTCTGTAATCCGGTTATTGTGGTGTCGAGGTTGGCTTCGATGGTAACGCAGCCGTCGCCTTTTACGGGAATGTAGCCCACAACTTCTTTGTTGATATATCCGACCGTTACTCTGATGGCGCCTTCCGAACCGTTGGTATTAACCTTTGCTGTTACTTTTGTAGCGCCCTTGTCGCCAAAGTCGACTCCGGCAATTTCGACAAAGTCGCCGGTGTTTATCGAGGTAAGGAGCATATTGCCGCTGCCGCACTCTTTGCTTACTTCATCGGCAGGTGCGGTATCGACTCCGCCCATCGATGAAAACGTTGCTGCGTTGATGGTCTGATAAGGATCGAAGGTTCCGACCTGCTCTCTTGCGTCGTTCTTCATTGGAATGCTTCCAATCGTTCCGTCTTCGCCCATCTCAAACTCTTCGATGGATGTGGAACGGTAACCGTGAAGGACGCCCATCGCTTTTTCAAGCATTCTTGTGTGATATGTGATATACCATTTGTCTTTAAACTTAAAGATCGCATGGTGATTGTTTCCGCCAAGTTCGTAGTAGAAACCGGGGTTTTTGAGGATTGTTTCTTTGAACGTGAACGGACCGAGGGGACTCTTGCTTGTCATAACACATATCTCGCCGTTCTCAAATCCGTATTCATCTGTTCCGTCCTGATCCACACTAAAGTTACTGCAGTAAGTGTAATAGTAAGTGTCGCCATATTTGTGAATTCCCGAATCTTCGAAAAGATAAGGAGCATCAATCGTTTCGGGAACTGCTTTAAGGCTCATCATATCATCGCCGAGTTCCGCACATCTTGCTGTCATGGGGTGAGCCGCTTTACCCTGAGGAACACCACCGCCGAAATAAATGTAAGCTCTTCCGTCATCGTCTACCAAAACAGCGGGGTCGAAAAGCCATTCAACGTTTCCGCAATTTTCCATATCTCTTCTTATAAGTCCGTGTCCGAGCTCATCTCTGAAAGGACCTACGGGAGAATCTGCGCAAACAACACCGATCCCGCCGCCGTTATCCGCAAAATACAAGAAAAACTTCGGTTTTCCGTCGATCATTTTCCAAGCGGCGGCCGGTGCCCAAGAGTTGTGTGCCCACTTTGCTGCACCGTCGGGACCTGCGACCTTTATCTCGCCGTGATCGGTAAAGTTGATCATATCTTTTGTCGAAACAACATATATGCTTTTTATCTTGGAATAAGCGTTTTCTTTGATCTCACCTTTATCGTCGTATTCGTATGCGTCCGCCGTCATATAGATATAAACGGTATCGTTATAAACCATTGCGAAGGGGTCCGCACCGTAATGCTGCTCGATAATGGGATTGCAGTTCATAACTCCCTTATAGCTTTTTGCGACTTCGATATCCTTGAACAAACTCGCGTAATCCATTTCTTTTTCCTCCAATACATTGTTTTCGATCGATCTCTCTTCAATACTAAGATCTTTTGTTTCTTCAATCGGCGTTTTATTACCGCAACCGAAAAGAAGCGACAATAATGCACAAAGAAACAGCATCTTTAATCTTTTCATACTCAAATCCACCCGAAAACTATTGATTTGATAACTTTACCATATAGTAATTAACCGCATTTAACCATCGACTTATTGCGAAATAATGTTCAAATAATGTGATTGTTGACATTTGCCTTATTTTCGATATGATAGTCTTTATGAAAAAAATAACTGAAACAATAAAGAAAGAACCGATGCTCTTCGTTTCATTGATAGCGGCTTTGGTCTCTTTGATAATAACTCCCCCCGACAAGGGGTTACTTAAAATCATAGACTGGCATACTCTCGGCACTCTTTTCATGATGCTGACGGTTTTGGAAGGTTTTAAACAGGAAAGTCTTTTTAATCCCCTTATCAAGTTAAGTTCAAACTTCAAGACGATGGCGACACTTTCTTTGTTCTTCATTTTCGGAGTATTCTTTACTTCGATGTTCGTTACAAACGACGTGTCCCTTATAATCTTTGTTCCCCTTACGATCCTTGTGTTCAGAGAACTTAAAAGAGAGGAATGCATACTTCCCGTAATCTCGATGGAAAACATTGCGGCCATCAGAGGCTCCCTTCTTATGCCCTTCGGCAGTCCCCAGAATCTGTTTTTATATCAGCAGTCCGGAGTGAACGCTTTGCGGTTTATGCTTCACATGTCTCCTCTTTGCGTAGGTTCGGGAATTCTTCTTATCG
>CAMPBP010000173.1 GCA_946639085.1 uncultured Lachnospiraceae bacterium | reverse complement strand
GTGCATTGGCAGCATCGATTACCTCATATGTGACATCATCCACGACAATCAAAGCTGAATCATCATTTATTTCCCCATCTCCTATAATATCATTACCGTCAATATCACCCTCGTTGTTTATAACACTTCCTTCATTATTTAAGATCACGCCATTGTTGATGATCTCGGCACCGTCAAAGTTGTTAAGACGTCCGTCATTGTCTCCGCCGTCGCCGTTTATAATGGTACCGTTATTGACGATTATTCCATGGTTATTCAATGTATGAGGACTATAATTGAAAATATTGCTGTCGTTTGCGATTGTTCCATTATTAGTAAGTGTTCCGTAATTACAGATTGTTCCGTTTACAGTTACCGTTATTCCTGCCGGTATCGTCAATTCGACATTAGGATCTATCATCAAAGTTTTATCACTTGGTACGGTAAAGTTGCTGTCAACTGAAACTGATTCAGTAATTCTGACCATAGTTATAAATATTCCCATATTTCCGGTACCGAACCATTCATTTGATAAGGCAGAATTACTGCTGTTAATCTCAACAACCTGCGAGGTAAACGTTGCAGAAACATTGACGTTCTCATATGGCATTTTAAAAAAGTAACTATTACCGGAATAACTGATTGCATCTATCGCCACACCGGAAACCGTTGCAACGCTTAAATTTTGCAATTGGTAACCATCTTCGGGAGAAACACTTATAGTGACTAACGCATTCGGTGCATATACCGAAGGAGTTACATCTGCTGTTACAGAACCATGGTCTATAGTATTACTGATGATCACTTCTTTTGAACTGATAGCAGTAAAATAGCCCGGCGCTCCCTGACCGTCTAAGACAGCATATCTAAATGTGTCTTTATCATTGCTTGAATTTGAAGCAAAAGATGTTCCCGCACCGCCGACCAGCAATGGACAATTTACAAAAAGACTTGCCGATCCATTCGTGCCTGTATACCATGAACTGTTTGAATAAATCATTACCAATGACGTACAATCAAAAAACATATTGTTTACATTGGTTGTGCCCGTTACCGTAAAGCTACTCAGATCAACATATGGTAAGGAACTGCAACCTTGGAACATATAAGACATACTTGTAACCAAAGAAGTATCAAAACTGCTTATATCCAATTTAACCAGCGAGGATGTGTAAGAAAACATAGATGACATCGTTGTTGCGCTTGACGTATCGAATCCACTCAGGTCTAACTTGGTTAAACTCCTGCAATATGAGAACATACCACCAAAGTTTGATACATTTTCTGTATTCAAATGACTGACATCAATTTTGGATAGCGAAGTACACTCATTGAACATTGATTCAAAAGTAGTCGCCGATGATGTGTCCAACCAAGAAAGGTCCAGATTTTGAAGGGAATTGCAACCCAAAAACATTCCATAGAAATTGTTTACCGAAGCGGTTGTAAACCCTGTCATGTTCAAATCTTTAAGTAAAGAACAACCATAAAACATTGAAGCGGCAATCTGCAAATTGGGTGCAGCTGTTCCTCCTATGTTGACACTTTCAAGTTTATTACAACGATAGAACATGCCTGCGCAAGTTGTAACTTTTGCGAAATCAAGCCCTGTCAGATCAACCTTCTTGAGTTTTGATTCAATATTGTTATTTCCGGTATAAAAAAACATTGAAGAATCTTCCGGTAAATATACATATTCTGCATCGCTATACCACAATTCAACAGACCCCACAGACCACATATATATTTTTGTAGTATCACTGTCGGATTGAACCTCAGTTAAAGTGCCCGAAGGAAGTGTCGTTGACCGTTTGAATTGCATATCACTGGAACGGATAAGCCAACCCCATCCACCTTGAGCCGCACTAATCCATTTTGATCTGTCTATGGTAGGTATAGTCGGGTCAGTTACGCTTATATTACAAACAGCAGAAAAATCACCGTCTTCTGTTGTCACGGTTACAACAGCAGAACCAACATCAATACATTCAACAGTTGCTGTTAACCCGGTGCCTGCTGTAACCTTAACTTTACTCTCATCATCGGACGACCACGTTACATTCTTGTTTGCTGCATCACTCGGATCAATTGTTGCTGTAAGAACAAAAGATGATCCCTTATTGATTGCTTTTGAAGTTATATCAAGGGTCACACCCGAAACAGCCTTTCCAAACGTCACAGTAAGGCTGACATCTACAGCTTCTGCGGGCATGGTAAATGTACGCGTATCCCCTGTACCATCAACAGTAATTATTGATCCACTCGAAGTACCGGTAACTTCTACTGTAAACGTTGCTACACTGTAGTTTGTATTGGGTGTTGCTTTTACCGTTACAATCGTCCCATAATCAGCTGTACCCGTGGTTACGCCACCTGTCAGCTCTTCGTTTTGTGAATTCTTGACCGAGACTGAACCACCGGAAATATTGTTGATTCCGCTTATGTTTACATCATATGATTTTGCAGTTCTATCATAAAAAGCATAATAAGTCTTATCCCCTGTTTCGGAAGCAGAAATAGTTCTTATCTGAGAAAACGATGTGCTGTTTGTAGACCAACCCTTAAACCGATATGTATACATGGTATCCTCTGCTTTGCTTACATTATTAGGCAGGTCAACAGCCGTTCCATATGTATATGAAGAAATGTCTGTACTATTTATAACACCGCCATCTTTAACAAGTGTTACACCATACACCCTGTTCATTTGATCATACTGAGCAACATAATTCGCATCTTTAATTGCAGAAGGTATCTCACCCGAAGCATACTCTCCCGCTCCTGTATATGAACCGTCATCGCCCTTAAAGAATGCTTTCCACTTTCTGAATACATAAGTAAAATACTCGGAAGCGGCCTTTACGGGATTTGAAGGGGCAGAAGGTGACACGTTTTCTTCGATTTCCTCCGATGAGATGGTTTCATTCTTTGCATAGTTTTCATCGGATGCGAACCACTTGATGATAAACTTCTTAACAGTATTTACAGCTTGCGATATTGGAGATTCGTTAGCATTTCCGGATTCAGCCGTCTGGCTCGATGTCGTTTCCGAATCCGTCGAAGAGTTAGAGCCCGAAGTTGCCACAGTATTATCCGAATCCTTTAAACCTTCATTATTTGATGAAACATGATCATTGTTCAAAGAATCGTCGTTAGCACGAATGACACCACCATCTTTCGAAGAAGTCGATGCTGCTTTATCCGAAGAATTATTGTTATCATCCGATGTATTCTCTTTAGAATCCTTAGCAACTGTTTTATCGCCGATATTTCTTCTAAGCAGTGCTTCGCTCGTCTCTTCACCGTTGGAGTTCTTGTTCATCTCATCGTTTACGGTGTCTTTAACGAACTTGTAAGCATCTTCTACGTTCTCGATGATGGCTTTAGGACCCTCGTTTGCACCGTTATCGATAGCGATACCGAATACGGTACCGATAGTATCAACGACGCCTTCTATCTCATCGACGCTTAAGTCGCCCACTATCATATCTTTAACCGCAACCGTAACGGCACCCGATACGTTATCGGCCACCATTATTACCGCTTCATCATCAAGATCGTTTTCTTTTGCCTGTACTATAAGATTGCCTATAACCCCGGAAGTCGTATGGATAACCGATACTACTTCTTCTTTTTCAAGACCGCCCTCAACAGCCACATCAGAGGTATCTTCGAGTCCCTTAATGATGGCAACCTCAAGATCAAGGTCTTCTTCTGCTATAACTACCGCATCGTTTGCGGCTTCTACCATGTATCTGACTTTATCGCCCATGAAAGGAATGGCATCATCAAGGCCAAGCTCCGATAACTCTTCCTTGGCTTCTCCGACCATGGATTCACCTTCTGTGGTGTTGAGTTCGTAAAGTCTTTCAAGCTTGTCTTCTCTAAAGCCGGTAGCTTTCAAAACACGCTCTCTCAACTTCTTGTTCTTATGTATGGTATCAAGAGCCATTGCCGGAAGATCTTCTTCCTTAAAAGGCTCCATGGTAAAAGATATTGTGGCGTCTCCTTCGGCTTCGTCATCAAGGAAGATAACGATCTTCATGCCCGCAGGTACATCCACTTCGATCTTTTCATGTGTTCTGGGATTTTCAGCCACAACATGAAACGTTCCGTCGGTTACCATTATCGTTTCATGATGGGAAAAA
>CAMPBP010000172.1 GCA_946639085.1 uncultured Lachnospiraceae bacterium | reverse complement strand
TACATCGTAGTATCGATAGATAAAAAGAATTTTAAGCCCGGTGAATATGTGGAAGGTATCATAACGATCACCGACGATGAAGGTAACTTCGTTAAGTTCACCTTCCCTTCGGTCCTTCTTCCCACACCGGCCAAAGAAGTTATGGGAGCCTTCTTTGAAACAGAGGGCGAGATCGCCATGGAAGCGCACTCCGCTTACTATGTATCCAAGTCGGAAAATGCGCACTATGAACTTTTGGCGCCTTACGGCAGACACGGCAGCGGTCTCAAACTATATCCCAACACCTTGGATCCGATGACTCTCGGAATCGAAAATGTACCTTTTGTAGAATACAGATTTGTGGCAGGTCTCGACGAAGAATACGATGCCGAATTCATTTTCGCACCGTCATTTCCGGTCAACGACTCTAACAGCCAGTGCTTCGGCTATGCCATTAACGGCGGTGAGACAAAGATCGCGGACACGGTTCTCGACAAGTCCCGCCCGATATTCAACAGTCCTCAGTGGGCAGACGACAATAAGAAAAACGCGAAGTGTATCCACGTTTCCGTCAGGGGACGCAAGGGACTCAACGCCCTTCGTTATTTCCAGCTTTCGCCCAACCTTATTCTTGAGCGAATAGTTCTTCGTTCAAAGAATATGCCTCACAAAGAATCCTATCTCGGACCTGTTGAAAGTTTCAGATTCATCTAGTATTTACAAAGTATTTCGGAGCCATCATCAACCAGCGGTTGAAGATGGCTCTTTTTTCTACTCAAACTTAACTTATACTTGTATTTAACTATAGTGTTCAACCAATAGTTTTGATATGATACAGACAACTCAACCAAACGTGGATTGCAGAACGGAGGGTCAAAATGGAAAAACCTGTATTCAGTCAGACTTTACAGACATTGAGGAAAGAAAAAAAGGTTACGCAGGAGCAGCTGGCAAATCATTTGGGAGTAAGTGCACAGGCTGTTTCAAAATGGGAGAACGGCAGCTACCCGGAAGGGGATCTCATACCTGCCATAGCGGAGTTCTTCAAAGTTTCGATAGATTACCTTTACGGAAAAGGCGGAAAGGCAATGTCGACAGAGGAGGCCGTTTTCAAATCCCTTCGGGATAACTGTATAAAAGAGTTTGAAGAAACTCAAAATCCCAGGAAGCACGAGGGGTTGGCGGATACGGTCAGAAAGATACATTGGGCGGTTCAGAACGCGCCCTGGGTCAACAATGAAGAATACTACAATCCACCCTGTTACGGTATCGACAGTCCCAAAATGAGTTCGGTATTTGTGGATGAAAGCAGCTATTCCTACATGGGCTTAAGAGAAGACAACAATTTCTACGTTTGGTTAAAACAGGACGAAGGAAAAGATATTTTTGAAAAACTTCTAAGCGACCCCGAAAGGATATGTGATGTCTTCAAGATCATGTCCGACAAGGACAATATGAGGATACTGACATACCTTTACTCTCTTTCATCGGGAGAATTTGCAGGCGCGGATACCATCGCAAAAGCTCTTAAGCTCAGCAAAGAAAAGGTGGATAAGACGTTAAACGAGATCGTTTCCAAGATCGGTTATCAGTACGGACAGAACGCTCCTTTTAAGACCGTAAAGATCGTGGAGGACGAAAAAGAGAAGACGGCATACGGAACGGATCCGGTATTCGGCGGACTTTTCATGGCGATAACGATGATGATAAAAGAGTATGCCGACACTCCTTCGGGATTTCAGATGATGATATGCAATAAAGAGAAAAGTTGGGTAGACAGAAAGAAGATAAACAAACAGTAACAGTATAACGGAGAATGAGATTATGGGTAAAAAGAAAGAAAAGGAAGAAGAAAAAAATAAGTATCACAAGGAATACGGTGCGTTTTCAAATCTTGCGTACGTAGCTGTAAGAATGGTCAGATTCGATAAGATGACGGCGTTTACCATATTCCTTGCGGCCGTATGTACGCCCGTTGCGGCATATCTTTGGACTTTCATGTCCAAGTTCGTTATCGATGTCGTAACGAGGCAGGATACGGTCAAAAAGCTTATCACGATCATATGTATCACCTTCGTGATTCAGGCCGTATTTACGATGTTACAGTCGTACATGTGGGCACAGTGGTGGCGCTATATCGGTGCCAGGACCGATCTGATCATCAAAAAGAACTTAAAGTTCATGACTATGCCCTTTGAATATCTTGAAGACAAAGACGCCATGGATTGCTACCAGAAAGCGGGCAATGCAACGGGCGGCAACTATCAGGGTATAGAAGGAATGATGCACTTCATGGAAAACTCTGCGGGAGACTTCTGCGTAGTGCTCGTAGGCCTGTTCATCATGGGTACGTTAAGCGTTCCGGTAATGCTGGGCCTCGCTTTTCTGGCATTTGTAAAATTTTTCATCAATAACAGGACCAACAAAGTCTGCAAAAAGAAAATATGGGATCCCCTGGCAACATGGTGGAGAAAAGACGGATATTTAAGCAACACCTTTTCGGATTTTTCTTTTGCAAAAGACATAAGGATGTACGGCCTTAAGAATTACCTTATAAACAGGTACAAAGAAGTAAGCAAAGAGAGGCTTGAGGCATCAAAGAAAAATGAACTCTGGTGGTGGTACAGCGGTCTTGCGGGTAACGTTTTGTGGGCGATGGCATCGATAGGCCTTTATGCATGGCTTATATATTCGGTAATCAACAAGAATCTTACCATCGGTAATTTTTCGCTTTACTTAGGCTCTGCCGCAACATTTTTCCAGTTTACGAGAAGCCTTTTTGACAGAGCTACAGAGCTTCTTCAAAGAAGCCGTGAAGTCGACGATTTCAGAAGTTTCATGGATATCGTAAAGGACGACAATGAGAAGGGACCTTCGGTTCCTTCATACAACTCTTACGAGTTTACCTTCGACGATGTATGGTTTAAATACCCGGGAGCAGATAAGTACGCATTAAAAGGCGTAAATCTTACGATAAACGCAGGCGAAAAGCTGGCGGTGGTAGGTCTTAACGGTGCCGGAAAATCTACCTTCATAAAGCTTTTGTTAAGGCTTTATGAGCCCACAAAGGGACGCATTCTCTTAAACGGAGAAGACATTTCAAAGTATGAAAGAAGTGAGTATTACAAACTCTTTTCACCGGTATTTCAGGACGTATGGATGTTTGCCTTTCCTCTTAAAGCGAATGTATCCATGGACGCCATCGACGATACCGACGACGTAAGGGTAAAGAAGTGTCTTGATGATGCGGGAATGGGAGATTCCGTAAAAGAATTAAAGGACGGAATAGATACCGAAGTATTGAAAGTCGTATACGACGAAGGCGTTGATTTCTCGGGCGGCGAAAAGCAAAAGATCGCCCTTGCCAGAGCACTTTATAAGAACGGCCCGGTGGTTGTTTTGGACGAGCCCACCGCTGCTCTGGATGCTTTGGCTGAGGCAAAGTTATACGAAGATTTCAACAAACTCATAGACAACAGGACGGCGATATACATAAGCCACAGATTAAGTTCAACAAGATTCTGCGATCATGTGGCAATGTTTGTGGATGGGGAGATGGCCGAATACGGAACCCATGACAGCCTGCTCACAAAGGGCGGAGCATACAGTGAGATGTTCAACGTTCAGGCCGCATATTACATTGAAGGGGGTGAAGGCGATGGCAGCGATGAGAGCGATGTTTGAGGAAAACGAAAAACGACCCGAATTCATCAAGATGACCAAGCGCACGCTTAAGTATATTTTCAAAATCGCATGGAAAGAAAAGAAGATCGTTTATCTTCTTTTTGCGACAAAGTTCATAGCCGGAGCACTTGGGGAGCTTAAACTTTTGCTTCTTCCCAAGCTGCTTATCGACGAAGTGGAAGCCATAAGCACCGGCGCGGATATTTCGACACATCTTCACAATGCGATCATATATATTGCATTTACCATAGCTGCGGAGTTTCTGTCCAATGTTCTTTCAAACATAGGGGATTCGAAACTAAACTATTATTCCACATTTTTTGACAGAATTCTGACCTATGAACTCAGCGGAAAGTCTATGGAAATGGATTTTCAGCATACCGAAGATCCTGCGGCACTTGACCAGCAGAACAAGGCAAAAGAAGGCATTTCGTGGTACAGCGGCGGTGTCATCGGAATACTAAGATGTTTCTTTGACATCGTATACAACATCGCGCTCATGTTCACCTC
>CAMPBP010000171.1 GCA_946639085.1 uncultured Lachnospiraceae bacterium | reverse complement strand
CCTTCCAGTCAAACTTTCCTGACTCTACGATGATACCGCCCAGTGTTGTTCCGTGTCCGCCGATGAACTTTGTTGCGGAGTGAACCACTATATCTGCACCGTGCTCGAAAGGTCTTATAAGGAAAGGTGTTCCGAAGGTGTTGTCAACTACAACGGGAAGTCCGTGCTTGTGTGCCAATGCCGATATTGCGTCGATATCCGGGATATCGCTGTTGGGGTTACCGAGAGTCTCAAGGTAGATTGCTCTGGTGTTGTCTTTGATTGCTGCTTCAACTTCGCTTAAGTTGTGTGCGTCTACGAATGTTGTCTCGATACCGTATTGCGGAAGTGTGTGAGAAAGAAGATTGTAGCTGCCGCCGTAGATCGTCTTCTGAGCTACGATGTGTCCGCCGTTAGCTGCAAGTGCTTCTATTGTGTAAGAGATCGCTGCCGCTCCGGATGCAAGTGCAAGTGCTGCGCTGCCGCCTTCAAGTGCTGCTATTCTCTTTTCAAGTACGTCCTGTGTGGTGTTTGTAAGTCTTCCGTAGATGTTTCCTGCGTCTGCAAGACCGAAGCGGTCTGCCGCATGCTTGCTGTTATGGAAGACATAAGATGTTGTCTGGTAAATCGGAACCGCTCTTGAATCCGTTGCGGGGTCTGCCTGTTCCTGTCCTACGTGTAACTGTAATGTTTCAAATCTGTATTCGCTCATTGTTTTAATCTCCTGTAATGTGTGTTTGTTTTTGTTATTGTTTTTGGTTTGATGTATTGGTGTGTTTTGTTTGATTTTTTCGTATAAAAAAACCGGGGGCTTATGAACTCCCGGACAAAATGGCATCGATGTATTTTATGTATGGATCAACATCGTTCTTTATTCGAAGGTACGGATAATAATCCGAACGCTTCGGCCATCTTTACTGTCCGGGAGAAAAGCATTCGACAACACATGACTTTGTTCTGCTCATATAACATTTTGTTTCTCATCATCAGTACCTTCTTCGTTTAAGTTGAGTTAAGCATACCACCGCAATCCGGGTTTGAAAATTCATTAGATTCTATCGTCTGTGATAAGCGTTGCTTATCACACAAAATATAAAAATGCCGCCCCTTGGGACGGCACTTTACGCTCTATATCTCTTTAAACTTAAGAAGCTCTTTCACATAATCGTTACCGTATTCGGAAAGCAGGCTTCCTTTTCTTGTTATATATCCTATGGTAAGCGGATCTTCTTCCTTTAACTTAACGGAAACAAGACCCTTTAAAACAACGTCGTCTCCCGAGAGCATTCCCGAGCCTATGGAGTATCCCCCAAGCTCTGCGATCATCTCCATGGTGGTGGCTCTGTCGTCCGACTTGATCATCTTTTTAAAATCATAGTCGGCCAGGGCTTCTTCATTTAAATAGAAGTTACTGTCCGCACTCTGGTCAAAGGAGATACAAGGATATTCCGAAAGCTCTTCTATAGAGATCTCTTTTCTTTTTGCAAACTTGTGGTCTTTCCATACATAAATATATGTCTCCCTTATCATAAGAGGAGTGAACTCAAGCTGATACTCTTTGAAAAGCTTCTTTATAAGGTCTTCACCGTGGGCAGAAAAGGATACGATACCGACCTCGCTTTTAAGGCTCCTTACGTCTTCCAGCACTTCTATGGTCTTTGTCTCGTGTATGGAGAAGACGTACTTTTCGGGATCGAACTTTTTGATGACATTGTTAAAGGCCTTTATCGCAAAGTTGTAATGCTGGGTCGATACCGAAAATCTTTCTTTGTCACTGTCCTTTGAAAGATACCTGTCTTCAAGTATCTCGTACTGACCCACGGTTTTCTTTGCATAGGTGACAAACTCTCTTCCTTCGTCGGTCAACGTGATACCTTTGTTGGTACGGTCAAATATGAGTATCCCCAATTCGTCTTCAAGTTCTCTTATGCTGGCTGAAAGCGCCGGCTGAGAAACGTACAGTTTTGTGGCTGCCTCTCGCATGGAAGACGATTGTGCGATCTCCAATACGTATTTGATCTGTGTAATGTTCATACTCCTCATCCTTTCCGGTGAAGTTTTGTGATAAGTAAAACTTATCATTATAATTCTTCATATTTGAAAGGATGTCAAGGACTATTTAGCTTGCGATATCTCTTTTGTTGTACCAGATGAAACTGAATGCTGCAGAAAGTAAGGTTACCGCTATGGAAAGCACTATGCCCGATACCAAAATGTCTTTTCCCGAAAAGATGTCGGAAGCGTTGGCAAAGGAATAGGGGCCTATAAACAGCGCATCCTTAAGGTCGGGTACGACTCTTCCCATTACATCATATATATAAAGGAACATTGCTATGCCTATACCCAGACCCATCCTGTTCTTTCCCGACAATGATGAGATACCGAAGCATATTCCCGCAATCTCAAGATTCATTAGAAGCTGCGCGCCCATATAAGTAAGAAGATACTTTGTGGGAACGTCTTCACCGAGAGCCACAAAACCTATGGTATAAAGTCCGGTACATATTACGGTAAAAAGAAACAGCATCATGACAACACAAATACCCTTTGCGGCAACGACATTGCTCCTTGTGACGGGTAACGAAAGAAGGAATTCACCGGAGTGACCTTCTTCTTCCTTTGAAAGGATACCGATGGCAAGTATTGCAGCGAACATGGCACTGCCGAGTCCGTGAACCGTTCCTACTTCGGTAGCAAAGAATCCTTCTATGGTGGCAACACTGAGTGTGCTCATTCCGAAGGCATCCGAAAATGCTCCCATGTTTGAAAAGGCATCGGCCATTGATTGCATCTCTCCTTCCATCGACTTGTATAAAAGGATGCAAGCCAATCCCATGAAGCCCACCGTCAATGTCCATATGATGAAACTCTTTAAGTTGTTTTGTATCTCTTTAAGGAAAATAGTCTTCATTATCTGTCCTCCTCATCTTCATAGAAACTAAGGAACGTTTCGTCATCTATCTTGGGGCTTTCAAGCATCGTAAGTCGTCCCTCGCGCATGATTGCGGCGTTCTTACAATATTTGTTCACTTCCGACAAAACATGTGTGGAAAGCAGACACGTGGCTCCTTCGTCCACATACTCGTTTATGAGTTGAAAGAAATGCTTTTGCATCAAAGGATCCAGCCCCCCCGTAGGCTCATCGAATATAAAGAGCTTCGGTTTATGCTGCATGGCGCAAACGATGCTTACTTTCTTTCTGTTACCAAGGGAGAGTTCTTTTATCCTCTTATTCGTATCCACTTTAAGTCTTTCGCATATCTTTGCCGCTTCTTTGCCACAGTCAAGTCCTCTTGCATCGGCAGCGTATTTGATAACGTCGCTTACTCTCATGGAATTGTAGAACCATGCTTCAGAAGGCATGTAACCCACATTTTTAAGTATCTCCACATGGTCTTTTACGCTGTCCATCCCAAGAATCTTTATTTCGCCTTCATCGAATTTCAAAAATCCCAGCATGGAACGGATGGTTGTGGATTTACCTGCTCCGTTGGGACCAAGGAATCCGAATATATCTCCTTTTTGGATCGTAAGTGATACATCGATCACTCCTCTGTTCTTTCCGTAGCTTTTTGTAAGGTGGCTTATTTCGATCACGTTGTTCATACCTTTTCCTCCTTTGCTTATATGCTACAAATACCAGAAAAAAAATACGGGAACAATAGCTGTTCCCGTAAGGTGCACTTATTTGGCCGTATCATTCACTTTTATATGGTCAGTCTTCGGAATCGGCTTCCGCGTCTTTTATAACGATTCGTCCCTCTCCGAAGAGTTTGGAATATTCCTCGCCGATGGTTCCGCCGAGAGTGTCCGTGATGTAGTCGATGAGAACCTGATTGTCGATCTTAACTCTGTCCTGTAAAACGGTTGCGCCGTCAAACATCGTAAATCCGTCACCGTGACCGAGTAACATATAATCATGACCCGCAAGAGTGTATTTCGCCTTGGGATCGATCGGTTTGTCACCTACCATTACGTTGGAGACTCTTCTCTTTCCCTTTATCTTCATGCTTTTGCATCCTTCCTTGAGGTCATGCTGCTTGAAAACTTCGATTCAGGATATCTGCACAGTATTGAAAATAAGATTGAAAATGATTCCATCAAGTATCGTGAGCTTTATACAGACAGCTACAATCGTATCGAGCGTTCATTGAAAAAGTCCATCCAGGGACAAGTACTCGGGGGACTTGCTACGGTCAACA
>CAMPBP010000170.1 GCA_946639085.1 uncultured Lachnospiraceae bacterium | reverse complement strand
CAAAAGACCGCCGAGTATGTTCAGATAATATGCAACGGTCTGAAGAAAAAAGGTTACTATGTAGAAAAACTCACTCCGAAGTATATTTCGGACGTTGTAAGATCGGCTCCGCTTCACGATGTCGGAAAGATAAATATTCCCGATGCGGTGCTTAACAAGCCCGGAAAGCTCGATCCCGATGAGTACGAGATAATGAAGACTCATACTACGGCAGGAAGAAACATCATCGAAAAGGCAATGTCCAACATATACGGAGACAACTAT
Organism: uncultured Lachnospiraceae bacterium; assembly: GCA_946639085.1. Taxonomy (GTDB): domain Bacteria; phylum Bacillota; class Clostridia; order Lachnospirales; family Lachnospiraceae; genus UBA1258. The sequence goes on along the minus strand of CAMPBP010000170.1, from coordinate 3,932 downwards.
CTTAAAGAAGCCAGAAACATGGCCGGTTATCACCATGAAAAGTGGAACGGTAAAGGCTATCCGGACGGACTTCACGGAGAAGTTATTCCGCTTTCGGCCCGTATCATGGCCGTTGCGGATGTATTTGACGCGCTCACATCAAAGCGTGTATACAAGCCTCCGTTCCCGTTAGATAAAGCTCTTTCGATCATTTCGGAAGGAGCCGGACAGGACTTCGATCCCAAGGTTGTTGAAGTATTCCTCGAATCTTTGGATGACGTGAAGATGGTTCTGAGAAAGTATAAGGAATATGAGGGGGAGATATAAGTGATGAAAAAGAAGATGACTTATAAAAGAATGCTTTCCTTCATATTTGCGACAGTTTTTTCTTTGTCCCTCATACCCGCATTTACCCTTGAGGCGAATGCCGAGGGATCGGATGAAGAAGCTCTTTACGGCGGAGGTTATGCGATCTCCGGACAGCTTAAGGGAATCGGATATTCCGCAAAACTCTACGATGCATCAAACGGTCTTCCTACATCGGATGCAAACTATATATGCGGTTCCAGCGACGGATACATCTGGATAGGCGGATACAGCGGCATCACACGCTACGACGGCGCCGTATTTGAAAGACTCGACACTTCCGAAGGTCTTACCAGCGGTCGTTGCATCATGGAAGACAGTCAGGGAAGAATGTGGGTTGCCACGAACGATAACGGCGTGGTAATGATCGACGGAACAAAAAGAACACACATCACCTATAAAGAAGGACTTCCTTCCTCGTCGGTAAGAGCCTTTGCCGAAGACAGAGAAGGTTTTGTCTACATCGGCACCACTGCGGGATTGTCGTATCTTAACCGCGAACTGGAACTTACGAACATCTACGATCAGAGGATCAATCATGAGCGTATTCTTCGCCTCGATCCCGATCCAAGCGGTGACTTTGTGTACGGCGTAACGCGAAACGGACACATCTTTACCCTTAAGGGTGAAAAAGTCATGGACGTTTATTCGGGAGAGGATCTTGGTATCGAAAAGATATCGATGATACTTGCCGATGCAGACAACGACGGAAAGGTCTACATCGGAACAGAGGAAGGCACCGTTTATTACGGAGAATTCGGCTCAAAGAGTTTAAAGAAGATCCGTGTTAACCCCATCGATAAAGTTCAGTGGATATGTAAGGCATGCAACCGTATCTGGGTTGCTTCTTCAAGCGTGGCAGGATATATCGACGAAAAGAACGAGTTTCATGTGATCGAGAACATACCCATTGAGAGCGGTATCGAGATGATGACATCCGATTATCAGGGAAATATCTGGTTTTCTTCTTCCACTCAGGGAGTAATGAAGGTCGTTGCAAACAACTTCCAAAACGTTTCCGAGATCGCAGGACTTGACGAAGAAGTAGTAAACGTTACCTACAGATACAACGGATGCCTTTACATCGGAACCGATGAAGGCTTAACCATACTGGATAATTCCTATATGCCCGTTAACAATGCACTTACCCGATATCTCAAAGATACACGTATAAGATGCATATCAAGCGATGCCAAGGGCAGACTTTGGGTATCTACATTTACAAGCGGTCACGGCCTCGTCTGCATGGAAAATAACGGTAAGATAACCGATTACACCATGGAAGAGGGCATGCCCAGCGACGACATAAGATGTACCAAAGTGGCAAGAGACGGCTCTCTTATCGTCGGTACGAACGACGGCCTTGCTATCATAAAAGAAGGAAAGATAGTTAAGACTTACGATGCATCTTCGGGGCTTACGAATTCTGTTGTCTTAACGGTCGAGGAAGGCGACGAGGGTGAAATCTATGCCGGAACCGACGGCGGCGGAATATTTGTCATAAATGAAAAAGGTATAAAGAAACTGGGTCGTGACAACGGCCTTACCAGTGATGTCATCTTAAGGATCAAGCACGATCCCGAAAGAGACGTTATCTGGTTTGTAACTTCAAACTCCATCGAATATTTAAAGGGCGAGAGCATAATCAATGTTTCCACGTTCCCTTACAACAACAATTACGATATCTATTTTGACGACAAGGAAGACATATGGATACTTTCTTCCTTCGGTGTATATTCGGTAAAGGAAGCCGACATGATAAAGGATAAAGTCACGGATTACAGACTTTATACCATCGCCAGCGGCTTAAGCTGTGTGCCCACCGGTAACTCTTACAGCGCATTTGAAGAAAACGGTGACCTTTACATTGCGGGAAGAGCCGGAGTTCAGAAAGTAAACATCAATCACTTTTTGGATACCTCCGCAGAGGTTAAGACTTCGATCCGCTCCATATATATGCGCGACTTAAGGATCGATCCGGACGACGACGGAACCTTCACCATACCCGAGGGCAACGGACGTATTCAGATCAACACATCGATACTCAACTATACGATGTACGACCCTACTGTTAAGGTGTTTCTTGAAGGCGAAAAAGACAGCGACGTATTGGTAAGACAAAGTCAGCTTTCCTCTTTGGAATTTACGAGACTTCCCTACGGTAACTATACGCTTCACATTCAGATCGTCGACGATTCCAACTCAAACGTTCTTCAGGACTCGACATTTAACATAGTAAAACAGCCGAAGTTTACCGAACTTGTGGGCGTAAAAGTATTACTGATCGCACTTATCGCATCTCTGGCGGGTATTATCGTTTGGCGTGTAATGAGCGGTACCGTCGTAAGAAGACAGTACATAGAGATTCAGCAGGCCAAAGAGGAAGCCGAGCGTGCGAACGGTGCCAAATCAAGATTCCTCGCGAACATGTCCCATGAGATCAGAACACCTATCAACACCATCATGGGTATGGACGAAATGATACTTCGTGAGGAAGCTTCCGGAGTGCCAAAGCCCTACTACATGTCGGTGATCAATTATGCTCTCGATATTAAAGCCGCTTCGGAATCTCTGCTCGGGCTTATAAATGACGTACTCGACATCTCAAAGATCGAATCGGGTAAGATGAACCTTGTGGAGCAGTCTTATGACATGGAAGAGATGCTCCGCTCCATCGTTAAGATGATACGTGTACGAAGCGACGAAAAGGATCTTTACTTCGATACCGAGATAGCCGAGGATCTGCCAAGACTTTTGCACGGCGATATGGGCAAGATAAAGCAGATACTTCTCAATCTTCTTACCAACGCCGTCAAGTATACGGAGGTTGGCGGTTTTACGTTAAACGTTTCCATCGTGGAGCGTCACGACAATGAGATAAAACTTCATTTCTCGGTAAAAGACACCGGAATCGGAGTTAAGGAAGAGGATCTTGATAAGCTCTTTAACGCTTACGAGAGACTGGATGAACAAAGAAACAGCGGCATCCAGGGTACGGGACTGGGACTTGACATTTCAAGACAGTTCGCCCAGATCATGGGCGGAAGACTCTGGTGTGAGAGCGAATACGGAAAAGGCTCCGTATTTACCCTTGAAGTAACGCAGAAAGTTCTGGACGAGCAGGTCATCGGAGTGTTCAAGGAACGGGACGATACCATGAGCGGCCCTTACGTTCCTCAGTTTGTCGCTCCCGATGCTGAAGTTTTGGTGGTTGACGACACACCCATGAACTTAAATGTCATCAAAGGTCTTCTGTCATCAACCAAGATGTTCGTTTCTACCGCAACCAGCGGCGAGGAATGTCTTGAAAAGATAAGATTCGGAAATTACAACGTGGTGCTTCTCGACCATATGATGCCCGGAATGGACGGCATAGAGACGATCCACCGTATAAGAAAGACGCACCCCGATCTTCCGGTATACGCTCTTACGGCCAATACCGCAGAAGGTGAAGAGTATTATCTTGAGCATGGTTTCAACGGATTTTTGGCAAAGCCCATCGACGGCATTGTTCTCGAGAAGGCAATAAGAAAGTATCTTCCCGATGAGATCGTAATGGAACCTTCAAAGGAAGACGTTGCAAAGGC
>CAMPBP010000169.1 GCA_946639085.1 uncultured Lachnospiraceae bacterium | reverse complement strand
TGGAGCCGATAAATCCTGCTCCGCCGGTTACAAGATAGGTTCTCATAAAGACACCTTCCTCTCTTTGATTTCGGAATTAGCGCAGACTCCCCGAACAATCAGGCGAGGAGCCTACATTCCTTTTAAGTATTGTTTGGCGGATGGCCTTCCGCCTGATATATGACATACATCATAGGCTATACTACAGCCTTCTTTTTAAAATAGTGTGTCTAAAATTTTATGACTTTCTTAAAGTTGGGTACGAAGAAAACTCTTCTTCTTAACTTTAATATCCAAGGTAGCTGTGGTCAAGGTCAACGTTGCCGCTTATACCGCTTATGGAACCCTTGGAGGTGTACTGCCACAGATCGTGACGGGTATTGCCATAGGTTACGTGATCGTTGTACTGAGCAAGCCAGATCTTGTACTGAGTAAGTTCGCTGGTATTGATCTTCGTTTCAAGCCATGTCTTGTTGGCATAGAAGCCTGCGGTGTAACCGCTGTTTGCTATGGTCTGGCAGAATGCTCTTATTACCTTTGTTCTGGTAGCCGCATCAAGTCCGTCCGCTCTTCCGTCGTGATCGGGGTTGGAATACTCAACGTCAAGGAATACGGGATATGAGATCTTGTAATCCTTTATCTGGTAAAGAACCATGGATGCTTCTTCTACTGCTTCAACCTCGTTGGTAGCCTGAGTGAAGAAGTAAACACCGACCTTGATACCTGCCGCGGTGGCATTCTTGATGTTGGTGGTGTACTTGGAGTCTTCGATAAGACCGCCTTCCGTACATCCTCTGATACCGCAGCGGATGATTGCAAAGGATACACCGGACTTGGCCACGCTGTTCCAGTCAATGGTTCCGTTCCACTTGGAAACGTCGATACCGAATGTTCCGTCACCGGAGATGAGAGCTCCGTCCGAGCCAAAGGTGTACTTGGTTCCCAGTATTACCTGTTCGCCGGTAACCTTCTTACCGTTCTTATCGTAGTAGTAGGTCTTTCCGCCTACCGTCCACCAGCCCATATATTTGTACTCTACCTTTGTAGCGGTAAAGAGTTTTGTTCCGTTGTAGTAATCGGCGAATACGGCTTCCACGTACTTCTTGGAAGCTGCATCATACTTGTAAACGGGGTTGCCTTCAACGTCCGTAAGTTTCCTGACCGTATCCTTGCTTGGATCGATAACTACGGTTACGGTACATTTAGCCGTCTTTGTGGGATCTTCTTTGCTGACGCATATGATCTCAACAGATCCGTCCGCAACGGGAGTGAGTGCACCCGTATCGGATACTTTTACCTTTGATTCATCGCCGGATTTCCACGTAACTTCTTTGGATTTTGTCTCGCCCGTTACGGTAGCGGTAAGTCCGAATGATTCTTTTGAATCACGGAATATGGTAAGCGATGAATAATTAAGTTTAACCACAAGTGCGGTAGCCTTAACTTCAATACCGATGGTAGCGGTGAAATCCTGGCTCATCTTTGCCGACTTGCATACGATGGTAAGTGTTGCTTTTCCGGCGCCGGTAGCGGAAATCTTTCCGGAAGCGTCGATGGTTGCAACATTGTTATCACTTGAACTGCATGTTATCGTTCTGTCCGCATCTGCTACGGTCTTACCGTCCTTACCTATTACGATAAATGATGCGGTAGCGGTCTGACCGGTCATAAGCGTTGCGGGAACACCCGTAACGTTAAAGCTTGATTTGTCGTTTACGTTTATAATAAAAGTGGTCGCGCCGGAGGTTTTGCTGGTACCGCCTTTAAAAGTAACCGTAGCACTTACGGTAACAGAAGTGGTGACGGATACATCCAAGGCCTTAACAGTCGCTTTCAAACTGGTGGGTGAATCAGGAGTCACTGACAATGCTGCAGGATTACTGCAATTCCATGTAACTGAAGTGACTTCTGTCGGATCGGAAACGCTTACCGAAACCGTTCCGGTAGTGCCGATCTGCATGTCTGCGGCACCGCCGCTGATGCCCGTTACATCATTGTTATCATTTCCGGACACACCACTTAATTTTCTGAACCTTCCCGCAAGAGCCGTCTTTTCGGAAGTATAAGTTGTCTTGGGATCTTTGATCTTTGTCTTGTCCTTGATCTCCGTATATCCGGATTCATCGGTCACGGAAGACTTCTGGCTCATTACATACTCGACCGTATCGTTTAACTTACCTTCGACAGCAACTTCTTCGGTCTTCTTATCTTCTTTTGCGATATTAACCTGAGATTCTTTCTTGACCTCGTTGGAGACGTCGACCTTTGCATATTCGATCTTGTCTTTGACAACCACCGACTGCTTTGAATCTGAAAATGCATAAAGAGAACTGAAGGTATCGAGGGCAACCATCTTTACGCTGTATTCTCCGCCTGCGATATCCGTCAGATATATGATACCGTCCTTATCGTCGTCCGTATAAGTCGTGGTCTTGCCTTTTGAATCGGTGACCTCGGCTTTGAAAGGAACGTTTGCGATAAGTTTGTTGTTTCTGTTTACAAATTTGATCTTTAAGTCTTTTTGTATGGTAGTAAGCGCAAGAGAAACGTTAACGAGACCGGTTTCTTCGTCCACTTCTACATAATCGAAAGATTCTGCTGCTTCGTAAAGAGCGGTGAGTTTGTCGGCCTGAGATCCGAACACGCCTCGAATGCCTTCCTCACCGATCATGTTTACGTCGGCAAGAGAAAGACCGATGTCGCCCATGTCGGGACCGGTGATGGACTTTCTTGTCTTACCCGTGATAAGTACGATTCCGACTATGATCGCGCAAACGATGATAAGAGCGCCCATTAAGTAAATGAGTTTGTCTGCAAATGCTCCGGAAAAAATGTTTGCTACCGAAACATCATCCTCCTCATCGTCGTAATCGTCATCAAGAGATTCTTCTATCTGCTTCTTTGAATAAACCACCGTTTCGTCGGGAGCTTCGAAATACTCCGTTACGGGTGCCTTTTTGTTTGCCTTGTAAGGCTCTCCGAGAGGGCGCTTTGCGTATGCACTTCTTAAAGGATCCGCCGTCCTTACCGGTTCAGGCTCGGGCTCGTCCTCGTAGTAGTCGTCATCTTCAAAATCATCTTCGAAGTCGTCCGTATAAACGGGTGCTTTTGACTGTTCGTCTTCGATGATGAACACTTCCTCGCCGTCGATATCTTCGTAGATTACTTCTTCGCCTTCGTTCAAAAGCTTCTCAAAATCGGCTTCGTCAAATATGATCTCTTCTGTCTCTCCCGAGGGCTCGTAATAATTTTTTCCGTCTCTCATACTTATCCTTGTTCACGCTTTTGTAAGTATTTGTCTTACCGCAAAATGTTGGGTCTTAAGACTCGAAGCGCTACAAAATGTATTTATTCTGATTTCATGATAAACCTATGATATTTTATCAAAAAAAAGGTTTTCTGGCAAGAAAACCAAGCCTCCAAACACACGAATTAAACGTTTCTTAATACTTTGGATTTTGAATGGATTTTTTTGACAATCTATACCAAGATTTAAGAATTTATTCATTCCTTTTTTGAGGTCTTGCCTGTATAATCGACAATATGAATGAACAAAGAAAAAGCTCATGGAAACCGCAGGCGATAGCCGGTGCGCTCATACTGGTGATCATAGCCGTGATCATCGTAAAGCTCATTATCTGGGACAAGTCGGGAAATGTGGAACTCGAAGAAGTTGAAGCAGGTACCTTTGACTACGAAAGCCTGGACATCGTATTTAACGTAGACCAGGCCGTTCTCGATTCTCACCCCTCGGACGAAGTAAACGACATCCTCATCCTTGGAAACGAAAGTGCTGTCATTGCTCCCGGCGGAAAATCGATAATCGATATGATCTCGGACATAGACAATACACGCGTTACGTCTTTCTCCTACTACTATTCACAGGTAGCGGATGCCACAAACGCTTTCGGTAATGATAACGTTTCTTTCTGGCAATGTGCAAACCTCTACGACATTGTGAAAGCGCTTTGCACGAAGGATTATTCGTTACAAAAGACGGCACTGGATAACGGAGAAGTCATAGATCAGGCGTTTTACGACAAACTCGTATCTACCGACCTTGATAAGATAGATACGGTGATCATCTTCTACGACTCCATCGACTACAGAAAAGCTTCGGTTTTATACGATCCAAACGATAAGTACAACACCTCAACATACGAAGGAGCCTTAAGAGCTGCGATCACATCGATTCAGTCCGCCGCTCCTCACATAAAGGTGATCGTCGCTTCGCCTTATCTTCACGGCGT
>CAMPBP010000168.1 GCA_946639085.1 uncultured Lachnospiraceae bacterium | reverse complement strand
GAGTCCTGCGTCCTCCCTGTCGGCCTTTGAAAAGTCCGTGGGTTTTGGTTTTTCTATCGGTTTATACTCACCGCCGTTTCTTGCGGCCAAAGACACTACCTGTTTTTTGAGCGATTCGTACGGTACATTGTACTTCTTCGCCACTGCGGTTATATAACTTTCTCTTTCGATCTCGTCTTCAAATGCCACGAGTTTCTCGGCCGCGACTTTCAAGAACCTTGTCCTGCCGTCGGGATCGGAAAGATTATAGTTTTCTTCCTCCATCCTCAGTTCAAAGAAAAAGCTGTTTTCCGCTTCATCTATACGCTTTTGGAACTCTTCCGTTCCAAGCGCTTTTATGAATTCGTCGGGATCTTTGTAGGGAGTCATGTTGATGACTTTTCCGCTCATACCCGAAGATCTTAATATCTCAATTGCCCTTAATGCGGCTTTTCTGCCGGCTCCGTCGGAGTCGTAAGCAAGATAAACGTCCTGGGAATATCTTTTAAGTATCGTCGCCTGTCCGGGCGTAAATGCCGTACCAAGGGATGCCACCGCTTCGGTAAAGCCTGCCTGATGCATGGCGATAACGTCCATATATCCTTCGCAAAGGATGAAATGATCTTTCCTCGACGTTCTTGCAAAATTCAGTCCGTAAAGATTTCGGCTCTTGTCAAAGACCATAGTCTCGGGAGAGTTAAGATACTTTGGCTTCGCATCCGACATGACTCTTCCGCCGAAAGCTATTACTCTGTGATTTATGTCCTGGATGGGATACATTACCCTGTTCCAGAATTTATCGGTAAGACCGCGCTTTTCATCGAAAGTCGCAAGTCCCGATTCTCTTATTTCTTCGTCCGTAAAGCCTTTGCTTCTCAAATGCTTTACAAGGTCGTCGGGCTGCATGAGAGAAAAACCGAGGCCGAACTTTTTCATTGTCTCTTCGCTTAACTCTCTGCCTTTTAAGTAGTTAAGACCCGTTTGGCCGTCACGACCGCGAAGATTATAGTAAAAATACGTCGCCGCTTCCCTGTTTGCTTCCAGTATCCTAAGGCGCTTGTTTTCGCGTTCTTTCTGCTCCTTTGTATACTCAACCTCGGGAAGTTTTATCCCCGCACGGTCCGCAAGATATTTAACTGCTTCCGAAAACGTGTAGTTTTCGTATTTCATGACAAAGGAAATAACGTTGCCGCCTACACCGCAACCGAAGCAGTAAAAAATCTGTTTAGAGGGGGATACGGAAAAAGAAGGTGATTTCTCGTTGTGAAAAGGGCAAAGTCCGAAATAGGAAGAACCTTTGCGCGTAAGACGCACAGAACTTCCTATCACATCCACGATATCGTTTCTTAATCGAACCTCTTCGACGATTTCTTCGGGATACCTCATGTCGGTTCAAAAACCCCCTAACCCATCCATACCTTGGGAATGAATATATCTTCATATGTGGCGATCGCGTATCTGTCCGTCATTGCTCCCACGTGATCGCATACGAGCTGCTCTCTGGGATCGCCGAGAGCTTCTCTTGCCTTTAAATCTTCGGGCAGCTTGTCAAAATGCTTAAGGTAATATTCGTAAAGCGTCTCCATAAGCATCTCCGCTTTACTTTCTTCCGCCTTTGCAAGCTGATTCTGATATACGTTTTCAAACATGAACTGGCGAATGTCCTGCATTGCCTTTTCGCCGCTCTTACTCATCATTACATCGCCTCTTCCGATACTTGAAGTAACAATGTCGTGAATGAAATGATCGAGTCTTTCGCTGCATGTATAACCGATAACGTCACCGATCTCTCTGGGAATATCGGACTCGGTCAAAATTCCCGCACGCATGGCATCATCCATGTCGTGGTGAATGTAAGCTATCTTATCCGAATATCTGACTACTTTTCCTTCCAGGGTGGAAGGCATGCCCGAAGTCTGATGATTAAGTATGCCGTCTCTTACCTCGTAAGTAAGATTGAGTCCCTGACCGTTCTTTTCCAGAACATCCACTGTTCGAACGCTCTGTTTTGCATGATCGAATCCGTAAGGGCACACTCTGTTAAGCGCTCTTTCACCGGCATGACCGAAAGGAGTATGCCCAAGGTCGTGACCCAGTGCAATCGCTTCCACAAGTTCCTCGTTTAACTGAAGTGCTCTCGCAAGGGTACGGGCATTTTGAGACACCTCAAGGGTATGTGTAAGACGCGTCCTGTAATGATCTCCTTCGGGAGAAAGAAAAACCTGCGTCTTATCCTTTAATCTTCTGAATGCCTTACTGTGAATAATACGGTCTCTGTCACGCTGGAACACAGGCCTTATATCACAAGGTTCTTCGTCACGAAGACGTCCTTTTGATTCTTCGCTCAACTTTGCGTAGGGACTTAAGAAATCCCTTTCCCATGCCTCAAGACTTTCTCTTATTAACATCTTAGCCTCCAACTGATCTTTGGTAAGGAACAAGATAAATAAAGGGCGAAAAAACAGCCCTATCTATAATGTTCTGCGGTCAAATTGAAAATCCTTTTTTTATTTTTTAAATTGGAGCAAAAATTGTTACTTTTCTCCCTTAACACCTGTAGCGGACAAAACGTCGTTCGCTCTCTGCCAGAAAGCAAGCATCAATGCATATCCTTCGGTGTCGCTTTCAAGGACGGATATAAGATTTTCGCTTCTTAAATTCTGAACAACATATTCTTCCGATTCGGTGGGAACGACTTCACCTTTACCGTGACCGAATTCCGCATTGCCGTTAAAAGAAACGCCCATATACTCGCTGTTCTTCTCGGTGATGTCGATCTTGCCCTCTGCAAGATTGTTCTCCCAATTTCCGGTATATTTGGTGAATACGTAATTTGCTCCGTCGTCTTCTTTAACGTATCTTGAGCCCGTTCCGTTGGGTGTGTCCTCTTTAAAGGAGCCTGCGTACATTACGAAGGAGTATTCTCCCGTACGTGTGAACATTATGCCTTTGCCGTCTCTTAAGCCGTCTTTGTATTCGCCCACATAGAAAGAATATGCGGTAATGATCTCGCCTTCCACGGTCTCATATTCGATGTTGTAGGTATAAAGGCCTGCGCCAATGCCCGAACCCGAATTGTAGTTTTCGCTGGGAACGTACACGTATTTGTCCGAAGCCTTTGAATTTACAAGATTGTTGGCTTCCTCTGAACCGTCCAGTTCCATTATCTTTGAAAAGTTATAAGTGAAGGGATCGGGTTCCTTATTGTTTAAAAGTGCTTCCTCGTAATCCTTTAATGCCTCGTAAGCCTTGGTAAGAAGCTCCTTTTTAAGCTCATACGTGCTCTTTTCTTTGTTTATCACAGCAATAAGCTCGGCATCGTCGATATCGGATGTCCCGTCGAAACGCTTAAGAAGTTTTACCGCATCCTCAAATCTGCCTTCATTACGATACTGCGTTACAAGTTCATTCACACATTCCGTGATAAGACGCTTGATATCTTCACTTCCGCTCGTAAGTTCAAAACCTTTTTCAAGAATATTTAATCGCTCATCGATATCGTCGGCAAAAATCGTACTCTCATGAAGCACATACTCGGTGATCAAAGCCCTGTTTTCAAGCTTTGTCTCGTCATCAAACGTCATAAAATGATTTACCGTTTCGGCAAACACGCTTTTAAGATCCTCGGCGTTTTCGGCCTCTTTGGCATTCAATATACCAAGATAAGTTTCAATCGAGGTATCGTCGATCTTTAAAGCGCTGTTATATTTAAGAATGGCTTCCGAGAAATTTCCCTTAAGCAACAGCTCATCGGCCTTCTCAACATTTCTTTCAAAACGCTTGCCCGGCAGATTATAGAGTATCGCTACCACGATCACACCGACTACGGCCACTGCGATTATCACTTTTCTCAAAACTTTTGTAACCGTCGGTTCTATCTCTATCCACTTCGAACGCCTTATATCTCTTCTCTTTTCACGCTCGAGCCGCTTTTTTGCTTTAATCTCGTCTTCGTCTTCCTCATAAGGTTCTTCTTCGATATCCTTCGCCGAAGGTGCCTTATTATCTGATAATATCTCTTCATAGATATTGACTTTTTCAGATCTCTTTTTGGATGTTTCCGCCTTGGAAACCTTTTCCTTCGAATCCTTCTCTTCGGAATATCTCTCTTTTGAAGATTTCTTCTTTGGACTTTTCTCCTTGGAAGATTTCTCGTCAAAATTATCCTCTTCGAAAACCTCTTCGATCTTATCGATCTCTTCGGAAGCTTCGACTTCAAGCTGCTTATTAAGCTGCTCTTCGCGCTTCTTTT
>CAMPBP010000167.1 GCA_946639085.1 uncultured Lachnospiraceae bacterium | reverse complement strand
AGGGGGAAAGCGGAACAAGAAGTATAGCATCTCCTAATTCTGGTCAAGGCTTTTCTCCAAATGGTTATAATCCACAACCAGGCGAAAGAACATTGAATGGATATGTACAAAATAACGCAAGTCCAGAAGTATCATTACGTACGAATTCTGCAGGTTTTAATAATAACAATGGTGTTGTCGGAGGAGAATTTAAAAGATTTGGCGCAGAATCTCATGGTGGCGTTTCACCTCATGTACATCAACCTATAAGAAATGTAGCGCCTAATGGAGATATATATGGAACAGTTGGAACCAAGACAGCTAATGGAGGCGTTACATCGCCTACAGGAAAAGATGTAAAACAGTTATATGAGTATATTGTTAATGGGAAGTATCACTAGGAGGTAAATAAATACATGAGTGGACAAAGCGATTTTTTTAATGAATTAAAAATTTTACAAGATGTTGTTGTAAATATTATGATTTCAAATGAAAGCAAATACGCTGATACGGGAGATTTATTGGTTGATACTACATATGAAACCATATATAAGGTATTAGAATTAATTGATGGTTACGGTATTAATCATAAAAAATATGAAGTTAAAGATATAATAAACGATGAGATAATTAATAAGACGATTAGTCTTCATAATATGTGTGAAAGCACTTTATCACACACTGATTTATAGGTATTATAAGATGTGAGGTATAGCCAAGCGAATGAACACACTTTTGAACAAAAGACCTTCAAATTCAAATTACTAGGACGAACACCCCGCAGATCGTGGGGTGTTACGTTTATCAAAATTAAGATTTGATATCCGTGCTTGCATGTAATCACTAAAGCACCCGAAATCTTGGAAAAGGCTGCGTATGCTTCTGAAAGTAGTTGGTGGCAATTTTTTCAAAATGGAGTTAAATGATGAGAGAAAAATGGTATAAATTGATTGGAGAGTTAGCACAAGCAGAAAAAATAAAATGCCCTAATTGTGGAAAAAAAGCTATAGACTACTTATATATTGGAGATGAAGAAACGGAAATAGGATATTTGCAGATTTGGTGTAATGAATGCAAAAAAGGTATTTATATAAGTAGAGTGAAAATACCTAAAAATGTGAGGGTTGTATCATTTGAAGAGAGTAAAAAAATGAAACTACCATCATATGAATTATTATGATGGGGGTGCGGCATAGTCAAGCAAATGGACACACTTTTAAACAAAGGACATTCCAATTGCTAAAGCAATCACCCCGCGGATCATCCGCGGGGTGAAATGTTACATCTCTTAAAACAAAGTTTTGATCTCAGTGCCCGCAAAAGGTCCGGGAAGAACGTCTTCGGCTCTCAAATCGTCAAAGTAGTCTCTGTTGAATACGATGGGTGTTCCGTCGTTATTTTCAAAAGGCTGATCGGGCTCGAATGCTTTTCCGAGTGTATCGGTGTTTACGCCTTTAACTCTTATGTCTTTTATAAGATCGAACACGTTTGTTTTAAGAATGGGAGAACCGTTTTCTTCGGACAGTTCTACAGATACCGGTACATCCTTTACGATAGCATCTTTTTCTTTTTTGAAAGGCTTTGCGCCGCCAAGATAGACGTTACCTTCACTCCATATCGGAAGATGCCCGAAATGAACTTTTTCGAGTGCACCCATATCTGCGGGCTTTGAGAAGTCAAACTGTGCGTTCCATTCGTCATAGGTCGGATAGTCGTCAAATACGAATGTTCCGACTTCACGGTTCTCGCTGTCAGTGCCCTCGTCGTGATCGTGCATGACTACTTTGGCATCGGCGGCGCCATTCTGTACGAAGATGTTATTGTAAAATCTGTCGTCACCGTGAAGGATGGTCATAAAGCCCATGACTTCGGTGCGGTGGGGCATATGATAAGGAGTGTATCTCCAAGTGGTTCCGTTTGAAACGCTCGTGAATGATCCGCAGATTAGGTTGTGGACCAAGGCCACGCCCTGAGTTGCAAAACGAAGGCTTACCTGTGACAGGAGGATGTTATTATCAATAAGTGTGGGACCGTGGCTTACTTCCACAAAAATGTCCTGACACATCATACCGCCTTTAAGCTGCTTTGCAAATGCAGGCATCTCGTTGTCGTGAAGGAGATTCTGTGTAAGTCTTGTACCCTGAGCCTCCCAGTCGCACCAGATACCCATAGTGCAATGATGGATGTGGTTTCTTCGCATGGTAACGTCGATAGCTGCATGCATCTTGATGCCGGCGATCTCGGCACCGCCCAGCTCCATCATGTTGTTGATGTGGTGAATGTGGTTGTCCTCGATTATCGAGAAGACACCGCCCATACGGCCTATGATACCGCCCTGCTCACAGTTATGGATATTGTTGTGCCTTATTATATGGCTTCCTATGTTTTCTTTAAGCCATCCGTGGTACTGACCTCTGCAGACTGCGTCACGCTCCATCTGCGTAGGGGACTTAACATATTTATAAGTAAAGAAATGATCGTTGTCGGGATCGAGATATTTTCCGAGAGAAATGCCTGCGCACTTGCTGCCCCAGATCTCACAGTTTTCGATCAACCAGCCCTTAGACCAGTGAGGGCCTATCATACCGTCCTGGAATGCTGCGGGAGGAGCCCAGTTCGTTGCGGCTTTGTTGATGTTAAAGCCGTCGACATGAATATAGTTAACTCCCGTCTTCGAAGGGAAGAACACGTTCTTTCTTACGTTGATCTCAACGTTTTCCTTTGTCGGATCCGCACCCCTGAAATTAGCGTAGATCACTGTCGTATCGTTTTCTTTATCCTGTACTGTATACCACTTGAAGCGTGAAGCCTCGGGCTCCCAGCTGCACTCGTAAACTTCGGCTTTGATGCAGTCTTCCAAAGAGGAGACTTCGTACATTGCCTTGTCATTTAAATAAACGCAGCCTGTGTGCTTGTCTGCTTTGGCGAAATACCAGTCGCCGTATACGAAGGTCGTGTAAGGATTGTAGCCGTTAAACAAGGAATTGGATATTCTCGCAACCCATACATCACCTTCGTGCCTTGTCCAGTTTTTGATCACTTCGCCACCTGTGATGATCGCCTTTAAAGGTTCAACGCTCTTATAAGTGATCGGCGCATCTTTTGTTCCCGCATTAACGGGATCGACATATTCACGATATGTTCCCGGATAAACCAGCACTTCATCGCCGGCCGTGGCGATCTTTGCCGCTTCGGATATACTCTTAAACGGATAGTCCTTGCTTCCGTTGCCTGTTCTTCTTGCATTGGCATCTACATAGAAAATCATAGTAACCCTCCATCAATTTATGTAATAGATAATATCATGGTAGCACGTAGACAATTAAAAACAATGTAGCAAAAAATTTTAAAATAGTAAAAATCTTTACTTTTTAAGCATTTCGCTATAAAGTATATATCATTATATCCAACCAGTTTTGAAAGGCGGAAATTCCAATGAGAACCAGAATTGCAACATTATTCAGAGAAACAGATGCGTATGCATCAAAAGAAATAACGATCTGCGGCTGGGTTCGTACCAATCGTTCCCAGGCACAGTTTGGATTTCTTAACGTAAACGACGGCTCGTTCTTTGAGTCACTTCAGGTAGTTTACGAGAATTCTCTCAATAATTTTGACGATATATCAAAGATAAGAGTCGGCGCCAGCGTTGAGGTTAAAGGCGTGCTTGTTCTTACTCCCGATATGCCTCAGCCCTTTGAAGTTAAGGCTACCGCGGTAAGAATGCTGGGCGACAGCCCCGAGAACTATCCCATACAGCCCAAGCGTCACACGAGAGAGTTTCTTCGTACCGTGGCACATCTTCGTCCCCGTACGAACCTTTTCTCGGCAGTATTCAGAGTAAGAAGCGTTGCCGCAATGGCGATCCATTCATATTTTCAGGAGAGAGGCTATGTATATGTACATACTCCTCTTATAACAGGAGCGGACTGCGAAGGTTCCGACCAGATGTTTAAGATCACGACCTTCAACTTTAACGACCTTCCTTTGGATGAAGAAGGAAAAGTTGATTTTTCAAAAGACCTTTTCGGAAAGCAGTCGTTTATCACAGGTTCCGGACAGCTTCAGGGTGAAACCTTTGCCATGGCATTCGGCGACATTTACACCTTCGGTCCCACCTTCAGAACCGAGAACTCAAACACTCAGACTCATGCAAACGAGTTCTGGATGATCGAGCCGGAGATGGCTTTCTGCGATCTTGACGGCCTTATGGATATCGAAGAGGAGATGCTTAAGTATGTTGTTAAGTATG
>CAMPBP010000166.1 GCA_946639085.1 uncultured Lachnospiraceae bacterium | reverse complement strand
GAACTGATAACCGTTTCTTTCCATTTTGGCTTTAAGTTCCTGGAAGTTCTCGATAATGCCGTTGTGAACTCCGACAACGTTGGACTCCACCTTTCCCGAGCCCGAACCGGTACAATTGCCCGATACATGGGGATGAGCGTTGGTCTGGCTGGGTGCACCGTGAGTGGCCCATCTTGTATGACCTATACCGCAGGTGCCTTTTAAGGCTTTGCCGTTATCGGTCTTCTCAGCAAGATTTTTGAGTCTTCCGATAGTCTTAACTACTTCGGCTTCTTTTTCTTTGTCACGTACTGCAATACCTGCAGAGTCGTAACCTCTGTATTCAAGTTTGGAAAGTCCCTCAAGTAATATGGGGGCTGCCTGTTTCTTTCCTGTATAACCTACTATTCCACACATAAATAACACGGGGCGTACTTTTTCAAATTTGAATGGGGCTCATTCACAAATACGCCACAATCAGTTTATTTTATCATAAAGTCAACGCTTTTACGAGAAAAAAATCGTACGTTACGCTTATTTGTTTTATGAAAAATTCTTATTAATATCGTATCCTAGCGGCAGTTCCGGTCCGGGTGCAACTTCTGACCTTTTAAGCAAAGAAAACGCGTCTTTTATCTTAACAAGATCTTCGTCTTTGTTGTATGGCGAAAGCATCATGATGACATATTCCTTATCAAAGCATTCGCACTCGCAATCCTTTTCACGTAAGGCTTTAGCAATGTCCGTTCCGGAGTACTTTTCATCTTTAAGTACAACGATCCTCAAAGGATCGGTCGTCTTAACAATAAAGCCCATTTCCGTTAAGTCGTCTTTAAGTTCGCTGACCTTGTTACAAAAACCATTAAGATCTTTCTCAAAATCATTTGCCACTGCGTTAAATGCATCAAGACTGGCCATTATAAGATATGACGGACTCGACGAACCAAACAGATCCATAGCATGCTTTACGAGCATTAATACATCTTTGAACGATTCACTTATATGCAAATACGAGGAGCCGGTAAGGCATGGAAGAGTCTTATGAGCCGATGAACACACCACATCCGCGAAGCAGTCTATGGGATGAAGAAACCTTCCGTACTTTTCACGATTGAGAAATTTGTAATACGCACAATGAGCACCGTCCACCAAAAGAGGAATGTTTTCAAGGGTAAGAAGACCCTTAAGCGCCCGAAGGTCGATGAAATCTCCGAAATAATCGGGATACGTTACATAAACGCCTATGGGCTTGTTTCTTTCTTCCGAAATGAACATGTTAAGCTCTTTGTACATAGTCTCCGGATCGTCTTTATAAGAAGCGACTCTCTTTATCCGGAGATTAAGAAGTTCAACCGCATGAAACAAAGCCTTATGACACATACCTATGGTAATGATATAAGGCTTCTCGTTTTCTTTAACGGGTCCTTCGTTTAACTCATAATGCTTTAACGCAAGGTAAAGCATAGACTTTATCGCAAGACTTGAGCCTTCGGTGGAATAAAAAGTCTTGGCACCGAAGATTGCGGAGGCGTTATCTTCGCTCTCCTTGATGATATCCATGGGAGCGTAAAGGTTGTCAGCTCCGGTTATCTCGGTAATGTCATAGCCGTACACCGCCTTTATGTCGGCGGGAATGCTTGCCGGAGCAACTCCTTTATGACCGGGCATATGAAGTCTTGAGGTCTTTGAACCCGCATATTTACTTAAAAAGTCCACTATGGGAGTTGAACATGTATCATTCATCTTCGTTTTCACTTACGTGCATCATGATCGCGCATTCGATACGTTTCTTAAACAGTTCGCAGCCGGGCTCGTAGATACCCTTTATCGATCCGGAAGCATGGAATGCATTTGCGGCACATCCTCCCGAACAATACATCTTTGCCCAGCAGTCTCTGCATTCTTTTCTCGAATAAGCGTTGCAGCATCTGAACTCATCTCTTAAAGCGTCGTTTGAGACACCGTTAAATACATCGCCGAGTTTATACGATTCTTCTCCCACGAACTGATGACAGGGATAAAGGTCGCCCCAAGGGGTCACAGCCATATATTCCGTTCCCACGCCGCATCCGGAAATGCGCTTGTAAATGCATGGTCCTCCTTCAAGGTCCAACATGTAATGATAAAACGTAATCGGTTTTCCTTCCTTTTTACGTCTTATCATATCTTTTGCCAGAATCTCATATTGTTCTTTAACGATCTCAATATCTTCCGCCGTAAGTGTAGTCTCGTCTTCGGGTTTGCCTACTACGGGCTCCATGCTAAGCTCCGTAAAGCCCAGATCCGCCATATGAAATACATCGTTGGTGAAATCGGGATTGAAATGAGTAAAGGTTCCCCTCATGTAGTAGCCTTTACCGCCTCTTGCATCCACAAGTTTCTTAAACTTCGGTACGATCTGATCGTAGCTTCCCTTTCCGGCATAATCGACTCTGAATCTGTCATGCACTTCTTTTCTGCCGTCCAAAGAAAGAACTACGTTGCTCATTTCTTTGTTGGCAAACTCGATGACATCGTCATCAATGAGCATGCCATTTGTCGTAAGCGTGAATCTGAAGTTTTTGTGTTTGTCTTTCTCTATGCTTCTTGCGTAAGCAACAAGTTGTTTGACCACGTCAAAATTCATCAAAGGCTCGCCGCCGAAGAAATCGACTTCAAGATTGGTGCGTGTGCCGGAATTTTCGACAAGAAAATCAAGGGCACGTTTACCGACTTCAAAACTCATAAGTGCTCTGTCACCGTGATATTTGCCCTGGCTTGCAAAACAATAGGAGCAGTTGAGATTACATGAATGAGCCACATGAAGGCAAAGAGCCTTTATTACGTTACCGCTTCTTTCTTTAAACGTACCGGCCATGTCTTCATAAGTGTCTTTTGTAAAAAGTTGACCGCTTTCCTTAAGCTCCAATACGTCTTCATAGCATTCGTAAAGATCGGTCTTTGTAACATCGTCCCGATCCTTGTATTTTTCCAGAAGCTCATTTACTATCTCTTCCCATGTGTGATCTTCAAACATTTCGATCATGTCGTAAGCCACATCATCAACACTGTGTATCGATCCGGAACAAGAATCCAGAACTATGTTATATCCGTTTAATTTATACTGATGTACCAATTTAGCCTCCAAGGAATAGTTAATAAAAAAATACCGCCTTTTGAAAGGCGGTATTAGTTCGATGTGCTTATTTTGCTACGTTTTCGCACTTCTGATTTGCAACGCCGCAGCTCGTCTTGCATGCTGACTGGCAAGAAGTCTGGCATTCGCCGCATCCGCCCTTCTTTGCGCTTTCGCAAAGGTTACGGGTCTTAAGTGTTTTAATTCTCTTCATAATGTTCCTGCTTTCGTAAATTTAATGTGTATCGATTAAAGATACGGTTTTCATTAATGAATGATATCATTTATCGCTCAATTAATCAATATAAATATCAGCCGAGCAACATTCGGTCCGACGCCATCATCGCACCGTCCTTATCCCTGAACAGTTTAAGAAGTCCGTCTATCGTCTGATTCTTCTTTTCTTCACCCTGGGCATCATATATGATCTTGCCGTCGTTCATCATGATAAGGCGATTTCCGTAGTTAAGTGCCATTTCCATGCTGTGAGTGATCATAAGACAGGTAAGTTTCTCACCGTTGACTATCTTATCGGTTAAGGCAAGCACTTTCTCCGCAGTCTTTGGATCAAGCGCCGCGGTATGCTCATCCAAAAGCAAAAGTTTAGGCTTTGAATAAGTCGCCATAAGAAGTGACAATGCCTGCCTTTGTCCTCCGGAAAGGAGTCCCACGGGCTTTTTGAGATTCTTCTCAAGATCCATATCGAGGAGTTTAAGTTTCTCCACAAACTCTTCCGTTTTCTTCTTCTGATTTATGGATAACCATCCGCCGTCACCGCCCGCAAGGAAAAGGTTCTCTTCTATCGTCATGTTGGGTGCGGTGCCCGATCTCGGATCCTGGAAAAGGTATCCTATGTTTCTTGCTCTCTTATGAGAAGGAATATCTGTGATCTCTTCACCGTCAAGATATATGTGACCTTCATCGGGAATGAACGTTCCGAAGATCGCATTGAAGAGTGATGATTTTCCCGCTCCGTTGGAACCTATTATGGTGACAAAGTCTCCCTCTTTAACTTCCAAAGAGAAATCTTTGAATATTTCTTTTTCATTCAAAGAACCTTTGTCGAAAATCTTTGATATCTTATCTATCTTAAGCATCTTCTTTTCTCCTTCGGTTCTTTATTTTTTTGCCCGCAGATCCGGTGATGCACGACACGATG
>CAMPBP010000165.1 GCA_946639085.1 uncultured Lachnospiraceae bacterium | reverse complement strand
AAGACACGCCACAAGCAAGCTTACCACGATCAAAGATCTGGACAGTTTAAATTCACTCGGATTCAGAGGTGAAGCACTCTCAAGCATAAGTGCCGTTTCAAAATGTGAGATGATCACCAAAACGGAAGATACGCTGCTGGGAACGCATATTGTCATTGAAGGATCTAAACTTAATGTGTTCGAAAATATCGGTGCGCCCAAGGGTACAACCGTTATTTCAAGACAGCTTTTCTATAATACTCCGGCCAGAAAGAAATTTCTTAAATCGGCACAGACGGAAGCCGCTGCTGTAGAAGAACTGGTAACAAGAATTGCGCTTTCTCACCCGGATATTTCGATAAGTCTTATAATCAACGGAAAATCACGTTTTGTGACAAACGGTAACGGAAACCTTAAAGATACAATATATAAGCTTTATGACAAAGAAGTTTACGAAAGACTTTTAAAAGTTAATTTTGATATAAACGGTATATCGGTAACAGGTTTTATAACACGTCCCGAATACAATATGGGTACCAGAGAATGTGAAATTTTCTTTGTGAACAGACGGCTTGTAAGTTCAAGAGAATTGTCTTACGCGATAGAAGAGGGCTTTAAGGGTTTTCTGATGCAACACAGATTCCCTTTCGGTATATTGTTTATCGAGGTCGACCCGTCTCTTATTGATGTAAACGTTCATCCGAAAAAGGCCGAGGTTAAGTTCTCTGATCAGATTATAGTCAAGAACGCCATAGTTTGCGCGGTCCAAAATGCATTAAAAGAGCCCGAATTGATACCCGTTGTCGAACTTGACTATAAGGGTCAACAGGAATCGACACCGGAAATACCCGGAGAGTCAATTGTTGAAACAAAAGTCGAAATAAACCACAATTATGACGCCTTTGATTGGAAACCCACGGAAAACCAAATCACAAGCGACCGTATCGGTCAAAACTATTCCGAATTTGCAAAAATTGACACCTGCGACGCCACAATATCTAGTCATATTGAGCCTTTTGAAGCATCAAGAACCGATGTCATAAAAACAGACGAGCAATTAAACATAATTTCCGAAATTCCGAAGTATAAACAGGAAAATTTGTTTGAAGACAGGCTTATAGATGATAAGCCGTTAAAGGAATATCGAATAATCGGGCAGGTTTTTGATACATACTGGCTCATTACGTTAAACGATGATCTTTATATAATGGATCAGCATGCGGCACACGAAAAGATCAATTATGAGCGCTTTTTGAAAGCATATGAAGAGAAATACAATGCTTCGACTCAATATATCGATCCTCCCATGCTCATAGGATTGTCTAATCTTGAAGAACAATCTTTGAAAGAAAATCTTTCTTTGTTTGAAAAGATCGGTTTTGAAATAGACGAATTCGGTGATAAGAGCATTGCGATACGAGGTGTACCGATGGAACTCTTCTCAAATACCGAAGAAGAGATGTTTAAAAGGCTTTTGTTTGAGATACATGAATACGAATCGGTAAAAAATCCGAAACTTGTTCTTGAAAAGCTTGCATCGATGTCATGTAAAGCTGCGATCAAAGGAAATCAGCGAGTATCGGAACTCGAAATAAAGCATATCATGGAAGAACTCATGACGTTAGACAATCCATACAATTGTCCCCACGGAAGACCTACTTTGATATGTATAACAAAAACGGAACTGGAAAAGAAGTTTAAGAGAATAGTCTGATATATGAACAAAGAACCATTGGTAATAATATCCGGACCAACAGCATCAGGTAAATCCGATTTATCGATAAAACTTGCCAAACTGATCAACGGAGAGATAATATCCGCCGATTCGATGCAGGTCTATAAAGGTATGGATATAGGTTCCGCCAAGATCACCAATGAAGAAATGTGCGACATAAAGCACTATCTTATCGATGTTCTCGATCCCAAAGATGACTTCAATATCTTTTATTTTAAAGAAGAGACCCAAAAAGCATTTAATGAGATCAGAAAGAAGGGCAAGATTCCGATAATCGTCGGTGGAACGGGATTCTATATTCAAGGTTTTTTATACGATATAAACTTTAACGAAAGTGAAGGCGAAAACAACACTTTACGTAATGAACTGACTGAGATTGCAAGCCAAAAAGGTGCGGGAGCTCTTCATGATATATTAAAAGAGATCGATCCTTTGGCTGCCGATGCCATTCATGAGAACAATATAAAAAGAGTCATAAGAGCGATTGAATTTTTCAAAGAAACCGGCAAGAGCATAACCGAACATAACGAAGAAATGCGCATGCAGTCATCACCTTATAACTTCGCATATTTTTGCCTGACGCGGGATCGGAAGAAACTATATGACGGAATCGACAGACGAGTGGATAAAATGATCGGTGACGGTCTTGTTGATGAAGTAAAGAGGCTTAAAGAAAGCGGTCTTTCCAGAGAAAATCATTCAATGCTGGGCCTGGGATATAAAGAAATACTTGATTATCTGGACGGTAAGATAACGCTTGAAGATGCTGTATATATTATTAAGCGAGATACCAGGCATTTTGCCAAAAAGCAGCTCACATGGTCAAGACGTGAAAAAGATGTTATAACAGTCGATCGGGATGACTATTCTTCCGATGAAGAGATTCTTTCTTTTATGATCGAAACATTAAAAAACAAGGAAATAATACGGTAACACACATGAACGATATCAATTTGGCTTTAAACGAATATTATAAAAGCTTCGGAATAGAAGAGAGTGTATACAGACTCGGCGAAGAAGTAATAAAAGAATGCAGCGAACAATTCGATAATATAGATCGCATCAGTGAGTTAAATCAAATAAAGGTATTAAAAGCTTTCCGCGACAATAAAGTCAGTGAAGCCTGTCTGATGGGTACATCAGGCTACGGTTACAACGATCTCGGTCGTGAAACACTTGAGAAAGTATATGCAAGTGTGTTCAAAACAGAAGATGCCATCGTAAGAGCACAGATCACATGCGGAACTCATGCCTTAAGCCTTGCACTTTCCGCAAACCTGCGCCCCGGAGATGAATTGTTAAGCCCCGTGGGAAAGCCTTACGACACACTGGAAGAAGTGATCGGAATACGAGAATCAAAAGGATCGTTAAAAGAATACGGGATAACATATCGTCAGGTTGATCTTTTGCCCGGTGATAAATTTGATCTTGAAGGTATAAAGAACGCTATCAACGACCGTACCAAACTTGTAACGATTCAAAGATCAAAAGGTTATCAGACGAGAAAATCTTTTTCGGTTAAGGAAATTGCGGAACTTATAAGTTTTATAAAAGACGTAAAACCCGGTCTTAAAGTAATGGTGGACAACTGTTACGGAGAATTTACCGATGTTTGCGAACCGTCCGAATTTGGGGCTGATATGACCGTGGGTTCTCTTATCAAAAATCCCGGTGGAGGTCTGGCGCCTATCGGCGGTTATATCGTCGGAACAAAGGAATGTATCGAAAATATCGCATACAGACTTACAAGCCCGGGCCTCGGAAGAGAAGTGGGAGCCTCCCTCGATACACTTAAAAGCTTTTATCAGGGATTGTTTCTTTCTCCCACAGTGTCCGCATCTGCTCTCAAAGGAGCCATATTTGCTGCCGGTATATACGAAAAACTGGGATTCAAATGCGTGCCCGGATTTAAGGGGGAAAGAAACGACATCATTCAGGCCGTTACTTTCGGCGATCCGAAGAAACTTATAGCTTTCTGTGAAGCAATACAGGCAGCTTCTCCCATAGATTCATTCGTCAATCCGGAACCCTGGGATATGCCCGGATACGATTCTCAGGTAATCATGGCGGCGGGTACGTTTGTTTCGGGAGCAAGTATAGAACTGTCGGCCGACGGTCCTTTACGTGAGCCTTATGCCGCATATTTCCAAGGCGGAATAACCTGGCCGCATGTTAAGATCGGTATACTTAACACCGTACAGGCACTTAAGAACAAAGGTCTCATAGATATAAAATAAGCGTATTTTTTGTTTCAAAAAACGCTCGATTATGATATTATATTTATTCAGTAACATTACAGTAAGAACGGAGAATTGAATGAACACTCATTCTTTCGGTATCGATCTCGGTACCAGTAACATAAAAATATATAATCGCCTTGATGACAAGATCTTCATCGAGAAAAACATGATCGCAATCATGAACAAAAAGCAGGTGTTCGCTTACGGCGATTCCGCTTTTGAAATGTATGAGAAAGCACCCGGGAACATAAAGATATCATATCCTTTGTGCAACGGTGTTATCGCAGACATCCAAAACATGAA
>CAMPBP010000164.1 GCA_946639085.1 uncultured Lachnospiraceae bacterium | reverse complement strand
ATTCACGTAGGCGACGAACTCATCATAACGGTTCCCAAGCCTGAGTTAAGTGTTGCATATGATTCCCTCTTCTACTATGAAGGAACTTATGAAGCAGACGTAATCTACGTATACAACGACGACTGGTACACCACCAAAGAAGTTACCCTTCAGGATCCCGTTTCGGGTTACCACAAAGCGGTAGAAAAAACAAGCTACGTAAACGGTGACCTTGTGGGCACTGAGATCATAAAAGAAGAAGTTGTGGCAGAAGCCGTTCCGAAGATCGTAGAGAAGGGTACCAAGATACCTCCTACATACATCTGGCCTTGCTCAAGCTGGAGGATCACCAGCGGATACGGTGCATACAGAACCGTTACCGTAAGAGGTATGACTTCTTACCATCCCGCTATCGATATCGGTATGCCGATCGGTTCAAGCGTATGGGCTTCCTGCGGTGGTACCGTAGTACAGGCAGGATGGATGTCAAGTTACGGATACGTTGTATTCATCAACCACCCTGAGGGACGCCAGACACGATACGCTCACTTAAGCCGTGTACTTGTAAGTAACGGACAGACCGTTGCACAGGGACAGAAGATAGCACTAAGCGGTAATACCGGTGCATCCACAGGACCTCACCTCCACTTCGAGATGAGACAGAACGGATCACCCATCAATCCGTTAAATGCAGTTGAAAGATAAAAAAAGATATACTTATTGAGGCGGTCATATGACCGCCTCATATCTATATATAGTTATTTTTTACATGTTATGTCACCGTTTTGACAAAGATATTGATTTGTGTTATATATCTTATGATATTGAATTTATACCCTCACGTTAGGATGGATGAAAATGAACCAGTACGCGATCAAGGGTGGTAATCCCCTTGTAGGCGAAGTGGAGATCGGAGGAGCCAAAAATGCGGCTCTGGGTATTCTTGCAGCTTCACTTCTCGCCGATGAGACTGTTGAAATAGAAAATGTTCCCGATCTTAGGGATACCAACGTAATGCTCGACGCATTAAGAAGCATCGGAGCATATGTGGAAAAGGTAGACAGACACACCGTCCGGATCAACGGATCCACCATTTCCACCACGTTACTTGACATCGACAGCATTAAAAAGATAAGAGGCTCCTATTACTTTGCGGGAGCACTACTCGGTAAATATAAAAACGCGGAAGTTGCACTTCCGGGCGGATGTAACATCGGAAGCCGCCCCATAGACCAGCACATCAAGGGCTTTAAAGCTCTCGGTGCAAAGGTAGAGATCGAGCACGGCTGTATCATAGCCGAGGCCGAGAAGCTTACCGGCAGCCACATTTATTTGGACGTTGTATCCGTCGGAGCCACCATTAACGTCATGCTCGCATCCGTTATGGCCGAAGGACAGACATATATCGAAAACGCGGCTAAAGAACCTCACGTCGTAGACGTTGCCAACTTCCTAAACAGCATGGGCGCCTCCATAAAAGGCGCAGGTACGGACGTTATCCGTATAAAAGGCGTTGAGAGACTTCACAAGGCTCACTATTCCATCATTCCCGATCAGATAGAAGCCGGAACCTTCATGCTGGCCGCAGCGGTTACAAAGGGAGATGTGCTTGTAAAGAACATCATTCCCAAGCACCTTGAGTCCATTACTTCCAAGCTTTTGGAGATCGGTTGTGAAGTGGAAGAGTCCGACGACGCTATCCGTGTCGTAAGTGCAAAGCCTTTCCGAACCACAACGGTTAAGACACTTCCTTATCCCGGATTCCCTACCGACATGCAGCCTCAGATAGTTGTTGCACTGGGTCTTGCGGAAGGAACCAGCATCGTTACCGAAAGCATTTTTGAGAACAGATTCAGATACGTAGACGAGCTTACAAGGCTTGGCGCAAACATAAAAGTCGAAGGTAACACCGCAGTCATCGAAGGTGTTGCACGTTACAGCGGAGCAAACATCTCCGCCCCGGACCTTCGTGCCGGAGCGGCACTTGTGGTAGCAGGACTTGCAGCCGAAGGCTTTACCCTCATCGACGACATACATTTCGTTGAAAGAGGATACGAAGACTTCCCCGAGAAGTTAAGATCTTTGGGAGCCCAGATCGAAGTTGTAAGCGACGAAAAAGAATATCAAAAGTTCAAACTTGAAGTAGTATAAAAAAGACCCGTGTCGCAAGACACGGGTTTCGTTTTGTTTCTTTCTAAATGATCGACTCAATGTAAACATCGGGAAGGGTTGAGAGGTCGATGAACTCGTCGCCGCTTTTTATGGTGGGCTTTGCAAGCGCCGAACGGTTTATGAAGACCACGTCACCGATACGGCTGTCGCTTAACTTAACACGCTGGAGCATGTATGTGTTAACGATGTTTTCAAGGAATGTCATGATAAAGTGGGTCTCATACTTCTGAAGACCTTCCGACTCAAAGATCTCCACAACTTTGAAAGGACACATGGGACCTCTGTAAACTCTGGCGGAAGTCATTGCATCGTAAACATCTGCGATGGCAACCATCTTTGCGTACATATCGATCTTCGAATTTCTGATACCGAAGGGATATCCCGATCCGTCGCAACGCTCGTGGTGCATGAGAGCCGCGTTCATGATGGCTTCGGGTATGTCGAAGGTTCTTAAAATGTTGTAGCCTTCAAGAGTATGTTTCTTAACTACCGTATATTCGTTGTCCGTAAGTTTTGCGGGCTTTTTGATGATGGTCTCGGGGATGGAGATCTTTCCGATGTCATGTAAAAGACCGCACAGCGTCGCAAGGCGGGTCTGTTCTTCGGTGAACTTAAGCCATCTTGAAAATACGTTACAGATGAGGGCCACATTTATGCTGTGTACGTAGGTAAGATCATCGTACTGGCGCATGTTGTGGAGCATGTCGAATACGTTAAGATATCCGTCACTGCTTGATAAAATCTCATTTATGCAATCAAGTAAGGAATTAAGATCGAGATCCGAATTACGTCCCGCAACGGAATCCAGCATGTTTTTAAACTTGGGAACTTCCTCGTCGAAACGGGCTTTAAATTCGATGAACTGGGGGCTTTTCTTGATCTTCTCCGAATAGGAAAGACTTTCTGAGGACACGGAGGATGAAGAAAACTCTTCCGACACCTCGTCTTCCACTCTCACATTGATAATGGAATAGAATTCAAGCTTAGTAATGGTCCTGTCCGTTAAAACAAGGCCACGCGGAAGAATCAATTGATTGTTGTATGTATATACGTCCTCTGCCGTGATCATTCCGGGTAAGAGGTCGGCCGTACTTACACGTCTCATAGTAATCCCCTGAAAAATAAAGAACCGCAATTGATAATCAGTCGCGATACTTCAAAAACTGTTAGATAATTATACTTTTTTTATTCAAATAAATCAATCTATATTGACATATTTGTCGTCTCGATGTATATTCAACTCATCTCTTATTCAGAGTGGTGGAGATACATAGGATCTGTGAAGCCACGGCAACCCCGAAAGGAAGGTGCCAACCTGAGCGAGACGTCCGAGAGGACAGTTCGAACAATAAGAGGATTGATACGGTGTAGACAATCCGCTTATGTTTCGACATGAGCGGATATTTTTGTTTATAGAATCAATCCTTGCACACCAAAGAAAGGATACCTAAATGGAAAAAAGATTATTTACTTCCGAATCGGTGACAGAAGGTCACCCCGACAAAGTCTGTGACGCAATCTCAGACGCAATTCTCGATGCCTGCATGAAGCAGGATCCCACAAGCCGTGTAGCTTGCGAAACAACCGCATGTACAGGTTTCGTGCTCGTAACAGGCGAGATCACAACAAACGCATACGTTGACATTCAAAGCGTGGTAAGAGAGACCGTAAAGGAGATCGGTTACACCAAGTCCGAGTACGGTTTTGACGGAAACACCTGCGCGGTACTGGTTGCCATCGACGAGCAGTCTTCAGATATCGCAATGGGCGTTGACAAGGCGCTTGAAGCAAAGAAAGGCGATCTTAAAGACGACCTTGATACAGGTGCCGGCGACCAGGGTATGATGTTCGGTTACGCTACAAACGAGACTCCCGAACTTATGCCTTATCCCATCTCTCTTGCTCACAAGCTTGCATTACAGCTTACAAAAGTAAGAAAAGACGGCACACTTAAATATCTTCGTCCCGACGGAAAGACACAGGTTTCCGTAGAGTACGACGAGAACGGCAAGCCCTTCAGACTTGAAGCCGTTGTCTGCTCAACACAGCACGACGAGGATGTTACTCAGGAGCAGATCCACGAGGACATCAAGAAGTACGTATTCGATC
>CAMPBP010000163.1 GCA_946639085.1 uncultured Lachnospiraceae bacterium | reverse complement strand
CAAGATGGAAGTCGAAGAACACGGTTACGATCTTACCTTTATCAACTGTTCAAAGAAGAACCGTACCCGCTATTCATACCTTGAGCACAGCAAATATCGTGGATTTGACGGTATTGTTATTGCCTGTATCGACTTTAATGATGCAGAGGTGACCGAGCTGGTCAATTCAGACATTCCTCTTGTCACCATCGACTACATGTTTAACAGCAGAAGTTCCGTTGTTTCCAACAATTACGCAGGAATGCAGGCTTTAACGGAATACGTCGTAAGTCTCGGACACAAAAAGATTGCTTACATATGCGGTGAAGACAACGCGGTTACCCAAAGACGTCTCGCAGCATTTTATCAGGTGCTGGAGGCACACGGAATCTCACTTCCCGATGATTACGTTATACATGATCACTACAGAGATATTATGGGAGCGGAAAAGCATACCCTTGAGCTCCTTGAAATGAAAGAAAGACCTACATGTATCATCTATTCCGACGATTATTCGGCTATAGGCGGATACAACGCCATAAGAGCAAAAGGGCTTTCGATTCCGGATGACATTTCAATAGCGGGATACGACGGTGTTACGGCGGCATCCCTCATGGAGCCTTCCATTACAACGATAAGACAGAACACCGCCAAGATCGGTAAGACCGCGGCGCTTAAACTCATAAATCTTATCGAGAAACCCAAAACCACTCTTGAAGAAACGCTTGTTGTCGAGGGAATACTCGAGCCGGGACGAACCGTATCCAAAATTAAGGGTAAATAATATATAAAAAATTCACAACGCAACACACGAATTTCAAAAACCACGAAATTCGTGTGTGTAGGCGGTCGGCAAATGTCTGCTTTCGTAAACGAAGCAGCCGCTTGCCTCGTCGCTACACAAAAAGAGACCGGGCGCCGGTCTCTTTTCATAGGGGAGTATATTCGGCTGCCAATACCCTAGGTAGTGCCAGCAACTATATTGTCCGGGAAACTTGCCCCGCTGTACAATCTTAATATTATAATAGTACTTTAGTACTAAAAAATCAACAGAAATTAACAAAAAATTAGTACTAAAGTACCGAAAAGGTTTTCCTTAACTCTTTCCGTAAAACCCTTGATTTTATTGACGTTGAATACCCCGTGGGATATATTATCTGTATGAGAAAATTTGAACTTATCGCTCCGTGCCATTTTGGCCTTGAGAGCGTTTTGAAAAGAGAGATAACCGACCTTGGCTACGATGTTTCCCTCACCGAAGACGGAATAGTTACTTTCATAGGTGACGAAGAAGCCGTGGCACGTGCAAATATAGGACTTCGGACCGCCGAAAGAGTGCTGATCAAAGTCGGCAAATTCCATGCCGAGACTTACGACGAACTGTTTGAAGCAACAAAAGCACTGGACTGGGAAAACTATATCCCTTCAGACGGAAGATTTAACGTAGTTAAAGCAGCCAGCATCAAATCAAAGCTTTTTTCTCCTTCTGACATTCAGTCGATCATGAAAAAGGCCATGGTGGAAAGGCTGAAAAGCGTTTACGGTATCGAGCGTTTTCCCGAGACCGGAGACGATTATCCCATTAGAGTTACGTTTTTAAAAGATGAAGTGACAGTCGGACTTGATACCACCGGTGTCAGCCTTCACAAAAGAGGATACAGAAAGCTTGTCGCAAAGGCCCCCATAGCGGAGAATCTGGCGGCGGCACTTATAATGCTCACTCCCTGGAAAGCAGATCGCATTCTTGTGGATCCTTTCTGCGGTTCGGGTACTATCCCGATCGAAGCCGCACTTATGGCTGCAAACATGGCACCGGGAATGAACAGAGAATTCACCGCCATGGACTGGGAGCACATAGTTGCCCCGAAAGTCTGGAAAGACGCTTTCGATGAAGCAAGAGACGAGGTTAAGATGCCAAGCAGCCTCGACATTCAAGGATACGATATAGATAAGTCGATGATAGAGACTGCCAGAGCAAACGCAAAGCTTGCGGGAGTCGATTCGCTTATCCACTTTCAGGTACGTGACGTCAAAGACCTTAGCCATTCCTCAAAGTACGGCTTTATTATCACGAACCCGCCTTACGGTGAGAGACTTGAAGAAAGAGAAGCACTCTTTCCGCTCTACAGGACCCTGGCGGACCGTTACAAAGCACTTAACGACTGGTCAATGTTCGTGATCACTTCCTTTGACAAGGCGGAAGAAACCTTCGGATTAAAAGCCGACAAAAACCGTAAGATATACAACGGAATGCTTAAGACTTATTACTATTCGTTCATGGGAAAGAAACCTCCCAAACGAACGGATGATAAACAATGAGATAATTTTTGATGGAAGAAACAATAGGTTTTATCGGAAAACTTTATAAGATATATGCCCTTCTTCTTATTGTTATAGCGGCGGGTTGTATGGCTTTGATGCTTAACTACGCATCAAAGAAGGTCGTTTTCGTGACTGCCGAGGAAGCGCAGGCACAGGAAGAAGCAAAGCAGAACAAGGGATTAACCAAAACGGTCAACATTGATAAATCCTATATTCTTGAGGTGCGTTCCACTGATACAAAAAACGAGATAAACGTTTCGTTACCTTCTTTACTGGCTTCAAAAGCGGAAGTTTCCTCAAGACCGGACCTTAAAAAGATATCTGTCATGTTGGACGAGGATAAGACGGAATATTTCCTAAACAACGCCCCCACCGGTGACTTCGAAAACATTAAAGAAGTGATCGTTTCATATGACGGAGAAAAGACAAGACTGGAGTTTGAGACAAGTAAGGCGATCAACCCGGTGGTATCGACACACGGAAACGTACTTAACATCGCTTTGGAAGATTTTTCGAAGAAGAGGCCCGTTATAGTGATCGATCCCGGTTACGGCGGAAGTCAGCCCGGAACCGTTGCGGGTTCCACCGCAGAGAAGGACATTACGCTTCGACTTGCCAAACTCGTAGCCGAGAAATGTAAGGATAAAGACTACAGTGTTCTTCTTACCAGAACATGTGATGAAACTGTTCTTACCGAAGAAAGACTGGAAATCGTTGAAATTATGGGAGCGGACTACTATATAGCTCTTACGCTGGATTCGAACGTCGAGGACACGAAGGATTTCGGAATGAGCGCAGTTTACAACTCTCATTACTACAGAAACGGTTACGAGAATGTTGATTTTGCGGATGTGGTGCTCAGAAGCTGCGCGGAAAGCAGCGTAAACAAAGCAAAAGGTCTTATTGAGGCCGATTCCGACGACGTGATATTGATGGCGCTTAAGATACCCGCAGTCAGATTAAACGTCGGAACCATAACGAATCTTACCGAAGCACAGCTTTTGTTAAAAGATGAATATTTAGACAGGATAGCAACGGGCATAACAGATGCCGTGGAAGTTGCGATAAAGAGATGAAAAAACTTATTTTTGCCACGGGAAACAAACACAAGATGGCCGAGATCCGCGAGATAATGGACGATCTCGGATTTACCGTCAGTTCCATGAAAGAAGAAGGAATCGAGTCCGATCCCGAAGAGAACGGAGCAACGTTTGAAGAAAACTCACTCATAAAAGCAAGAGCCGGTCATGAGGTATGTGTGAAAAAGGGCATCGAAGCCATAGTGCTGGCCGATGACTCGGGACTTGTGATCGATTGCCTTAACGGCGAACCGGGCATATATTCGGCAAGATACCTCGGAAGAGATACCACTTATGAAGAAAAGAACAAAAATCTCATAGAGCGTGTGAACGCCACAAATGATAAAGACAGAGCCGCAAGGTTCGTCTGTGCCGTGGCAGCGGTATTCCCCGACGGAAGGGAGAAAGTTGTTACCGGCAAGATAGAAGGTACCGTTGCGTATAAACCTTCGGGCAACAAAGGTTTCGGCTACGATCCGATCTTTTATGTACCTGAGCTTGGCTGTACTACGGCGGACATTCCCTGTGAGCAGAAAAACAGCATAAGCCACAGGGGTAATGCTTTAAGATTAATGAAAGAAGAACTGTTAAAAGAGAAGTTATAAGTCCCTATCGGGAAGTAAAAGAGGAATCAGGAATGGGAGTATTCGATTTAGAGAACATTGGGTTTGACATCAATTCGGCTTTGGGTTTTACGGGCGGTGAAGAACGCCTTTATTCGGCTATGGCTTTGTTTGAGAAAGCATATCCTCAGATGTGCGAAAAGCTCAAAGGCTTTGCCGATGAAGCAAACCATACCGATTTTTCCATTACCGTTCATGCAGTTAAGAGCAACGCCCGCATGATCGGTGCGACCGCGCTCTTTAAGATCGCTGAGCAGCTTGAA
>CAMPBP010000162.1 GCA_946639085.1 uncultured Lachnospiraceae bacterium | reverse complement strand
GCAGGTGATGCACAGCCATATAAATGAGCGAGTTAATAGTAGGTGATGCACAGCCTTATAAGTGAGCAAGTTATTAGCAGGGACAAGTATTCTTGTCCCTGTTTTTTTTGTTGGAGGAATATGTACAGTTTAAAATTATATGAAATTGATTCAAACTATGTAAGATTCTTATCCGATTTTCAAGAGCACATTTTTTGTTCTGAAGGGGAAAAAGCATGTAGGGCTTATATGAGCTGAGATACTTAAGTCGCGAAAAAGGACTTCAAAAAGAACGTCTTGACGGAATCGGCAAATACGATGTATGATGAGTACTCGCACCTTAAAATCGAAAAACAAAGTGAGGGTAGAGTATGAGTTACATTGAAGTTGACGGTCTGAAGAAGACATTCACCGTCAAAAAGAAGCGTGAAAAAGGAAAGCTGCTTAGAGAGAAGCAGACCGTTGAAGCGCTTAAGGGTGTTTCGTTTTCCGTAGAGAAGGGCGAACTAGTGGGTTATATCGGACCGAACGGTGCGGGTAAGTCCACGACGGTAAAGATACTTTCGGGTATCCTTACTCCCGACGGCGGAAAAGCGAATGTAGGCGGCAGAGTGCCCTGGGTTGACAGAAAAGAGTACGTTAAGCACATAGGCGTCGTATTTGGGCAGAGAAGCCAGCTTTGGTGGGATGTGCCCATAATTGACAGTTTCTCGCTTCTAAAGGACATCTATAAGCTCTCATCGGGAGATTACGAGAAAAGGCTTAAGGAACTTAAGGATGCGCTGCAGCTGGAAGAACTGATGAGGACTCCTCTGAGACTTTTGAGCCTGGGACAGCGCATGCGTGCAGAACTTTGCGGATCGCTTCTTCACAGGCCTGAGCTATTGTTCCTTGATGAGCCCACGATAGGTCTTGATGCGGTAAGTAAGATCGCATTAAGAGATTTCCTTAAATGGGAGAACAAAGAAAACGGAACCACGATATTGTTAACGACCCATGATATGGAAGACATAGCGGCGCTTTGTTCCCGAGTAATGGTACTGGGCCACGGGCAGAAACTGTTTGACGGAAAGCTTCCGGATCTTCTTGAGAGATTCGATACGGTAAGAACGGTAAGCGTTAAATATGAGGGAGGAACTTCTTCGCTTACGCTTCCGGAGGGCGTTACGGTAACGCAAAACGAAAACGAGTTCTTTTTAACTTATTGTCCCAAAGAACTACCGACGGCGCGACTTTTGGCGGCTTTGCAGGATGCGGGTACGATAAGCGAGATGACTCTTCAACCTGAGAACATAGATCATCTGATCGCAGCGATGTACAAGGAGTTGGATCTATGAGAGCATACTTTACCGTTTTCAAAATGAGGCTTCGCATGGAACTTCAATACAGGGGAGCGATGATAGGCGGTATAGCATGCCAGGTTTTCTTCGGACTTATACTGGTGGCTTTGTACAGAGCGCTTTATGAAGGAAAGCCCCAGGCGATCCCGATAGAACATGTGGCGACTTACGTATGGCTCCAGCAGTCGTTTTTCAGAATGCTCACTTCCACCGATGCCGATCTTTTGGACAAGATAAAATCGGGTGACATATCCTATGACATGTGCAGACCCGTGGATATGTACGGCTTTTATTACGTAAGGATAATGGCGCAAAAACTTATGGGAAGTCTTATGAGAGGTATTCCCATGCTCATCTTCGCAGCGCTTTTGCCGAAGGGCTGGGGAATAGTGCTTCCGGCATCTTTGCCGGGACTGTTGTCGGGACTTCTTGCATTGGTGTTCGGTTTTCTTTGTATGTGTGCCCTTGAAAACATCAATATGGCATTTACGATGAAAACCCTTGACTCCAGAGGGGTTCAGGCGATGCTCAATCTCCTTATGATGACGTTCTCGGGAAATCTGCTTCCTTTGACGCTTTTCCCGGACAGATGGCAAAAGGCCATTAAGGTTCTTCCTTATTCACAGCTTCTTGATGCTCCCATACGTCTTTATACGGGCGAATATCCCGTGAGCGAAGCGTTTAAGATCATAACGATACAGATTTTCTGGACGGCTGTGCTCGTTACTGTGGGAATGTATCTTTGGAGCAGGAATAAAAAACGAATGATAGTGCAGGGAGGTTGATATGGATACTGTTAAATTGTACATAAGATCCATGGGAATGCTCCTCAGGAGCCATCTTCAGTACCCCGCATCTTTTGTAATGCAGACGCTGGCGCAGCTTGTCATGGAAGCGGGAGAGATGATGGTCATCGTTCTTGTGGTGGATCGATTTGAAAAACTTAAAGGCTGGAGCGGGGGAAATCTTTTCTTCTTCTTTGGTATGATGTCGGTTTCTTTTTACATAACGGAATTTTTCGGACGAGGCATAACGGGGGACTTCCCGTCCATGGTCAGAACAGGAAAATTGGACACCATTCTGTTGCGCCCAAGAGGCGTGCTTACGCAGGTTCTTTGCAGCGGTATGGATCCGAGGCGTATCACATGCATCGCGGTGGGTGTGACGGCGCTCATCTTGGGAAGCAGGATGTCCGGTGTCAGCTGGGATATCGTAAAAGTGCTGGCGCTTGCCGAATCCGTTGCAATGAGCTGCCTTCTTATACTGGGGCTTTTCATGATAGAATCGATCTTTTGCATTCACAGCGTTAAATCGGTGGAGCTGGTAAATGCCATTACTTACGGCGGCAGGAGCGCCTGCCAATATCCCATAGACATATATCCGGGGCCTCTTCGGGTGTTGTTTACGGTTTTTGCACCTTTTGCATTGACTATGCATGTGCCCGCAGCCTGGATACTCGGCAAGCCTTTGTATGGCTGGCCGATATGGACCGTGTTTGTGACTCCTCTTTCCGGGGCAGCGGTATTTTTCATCATGACCGCTCTGTTTCATCGCGGAATGCGTTTCTACAGATCTACCGGCTCGTGATTTTGGACCAGGGGGACGGTGGTGTTGGTTCATTTTTCAAAAAATGAACCAACACCACCGTCCCCTTGGTCCAATTTTGGTATATAATACAGGTATGAAAAAGACGATCGTTTGCTTGCTTAGTTTAATATTGGTTTCCTTAACGCTGTCTGCCTGCATGCCGCCGGGATACTCGACGGAGAGAAAAAAGCAGATCACAAAAGAACATGCCGGTGAGGCGAAGTTGTGGTTTTCGAACAATCTTTCCGAGGCTAAGGTAAAAAGCGGAGATGCGTATACCGACTCTCGAGACCTGTTTGCCGTAATAGAAGGTAACTACGTGTACCAGGGTCAGGAATATGAGTACATGTATGACTATCATAACGGCAACATGTACTTAGGTTACGAATATGAAAGTGCCAAGGAGATCGCCGCGGATGCCGTGCGCGAGTATTTTGGCGAAAATGTAAAAGCCATCGATATGAATCCGGCAAAGTTTTCTTTCTACACTGAGTGTGAAAATGACAACGGCGGACAATACGGCTCGAGCGAAAATGGTGCCACTATAATTTGTGACGGTCTTACCGTGCTTCCGGCGGGTTCCGATCCGCTTAAATATGCCAATATAATGATCACCGAGGGCTTTGAAGGCACATATTATTCTTCTGCGAAGATGTTTGTGGATATCCTTCCGAAGTACAATACAAATACTCTGTCGGTATTTAAGGGTGTGCGCAATCTTGAATTTGTAATACCCGCCGATCTAGAGTTTAACGGTGTTTACAAGGTGTCTTATTCTTTTGAAGCGGCAAACTACTATCATCTCAGACTTGTGAAGATTTCGGAGGATCTTTACGGGGGCTACTATTATACGGAAAGAGTCTCTTACGACGAGTCGGGAGCGGAAACTTCCCATGAAGGCGTTTATGACGATTCGGCGGAGTTCGTAGAAGATAACGGCGACGGTTCGTACACGTTCCAACTCCCCGGTGATAAAGCGTCAATACTTATCTTTTCAAAGAAAAAGGTCAAAGTATCGAGAACGTTCAAAACCTATGACGGAACAGAGAAAAAAGTGCTCTATGATGAGTTCGGAAAGTACGAGTCGGAGTTTGGAAAGGATTACGATTCGTTCTTTAACGACATAAATCTTTCGAAGAGTAAATATAAAGTCTATTCCGAGATCGGTTCACCGAAAGAAGATAACAACGAATACACTGTCATAATAAAATGAACCAACACCACCGTCCCCTAGGGTCATTCAAATGCCAAATGAATACAAGCATTCGCTTGGCTCGTGGTTTTGTGGTATAATATCAGCACACATGGAATAATACGGAGGTGACAAACTATAAACAGTCAAGAGTTTTTTGAAGATTTTTTTGATTTGTAA
>CAMPBP010000161.1 GCA_946639085.1 uncultured Lachnospiraceae bacterium | reverse complement strand
GGTCACGGTGCCGATGTTCTTGTCCTTGGGGATCTCATACATTATATCAAGCATGAATTCCTCAATTATTGCACGAAGAGCTCTGGCGCCGGTGTCCTTTTCAAGCGCCTTTTCAGCGATGGCTTCCAGGGCGCCGTCGTCGAATCTAAGATCGACTTCATCTAAGTTAAGGAGCTTCTGATATTGCTTGAGTATCGCGTTCTTGGGCTCTCTTAATATCTGAACCAGCATATCCTTGTTAAGGCCTTCGAGAGTACAGATGATCGGGAGACGTCCCACAAACTCGGGGATCATACCGAACTTCTTTAAATCCTCCACGGTAACCTTGGAGAGGATATTTTTTTCTTTGTCCCATTTATCCTTAAGATCGGCGGTGTAACCGATGGAAGTCTGCTTGTTTAAGCGCTGCTTTATGATATCGTCAAGATCCGGGAAAGCGCCGCCGCAAATAAAGAGGATGTTCTTTGTGTTTACGGTAGCCAAGGGAACCATGGCGTTTTTGGAGTTCGCACCTACCGGAACTTCGATCTCTGCGCCTTCCAAAAGTTTAAGCATACCCTGCTGAACCGATTCGCCGCTTACGTCTCTTGAAGTCTGCTGCTTTTTACGTGCAATCTTGTCGATCTCGTCCACGAAGATGATGCCGCGCTCGGCACGTTCAACATCGTTGTCGGCAGCTGCGAGAAGTTTGGATACAACGCTTTCAATATCGTCGCCGATGTAGCCCGCCTCGGTAAGGCTCGTTGCGTCCGCAATGGCAAGGGGAACGTTTAAAAGCTTTGCCAGGGTTTTTACAAGGTAAGTTTTTCCCGAACCTGTGGGTCCGATCATTAAAATATTGGATTTCTCGATCTCTATCTCATCCATTGTGTCGGTGGCAACCCTCTTATAGTGGTTGTATACCGCAACGGAGATGATCTTCTTAGCCTGCTCCTGGCCGATAACGTAATCGTCCAGCTTTTTCTTGATCTCGTGAGGAGCCGGGATGTCCTTTAAGTTGATGGGCTCAAGAGGTTTCTTTTTCTTCTTGGGTGCCTGACGGCCGCCGAACTGTCCCAAAAGATCGTTTATATTAATGAAGCTTACGTTGGGATAACCGTTGGGGCGGGATTTCTTTGATGAAGACTCGTCCTTTTCGTTATCTTCGGGCTCTTCGGTTTCTTCGATCTCTTCAGCCTCTTCGGGCTCTTCGGGTTTTTCGTTTTGAACTCCCATACTTTCTTTGTTGAAGAACATATCCGGCGAGAAGTTCATGCTCTTTGACATGTCTATCGTCTTTTGCAGACAATCGTTGCATACGCAAAGACCGTCGGAAAGGCGCAACATCTTGCCCGTTACGCTTTCGGGACGCTTGCACATGAAACAAAATGATTCGTATTCTTCTGACATAACTATCCTTATCAAGTGCCGATTGAATTAGTATCTGTTACTGCGGACACTTATATTATAATAATTATATTGTTCACGGAGAATTAAAACAAGTTAAGTTTCCATAAACTCTGTGTGCCCTTTTGGTTGCAATCTTTGAAATAATCGCTATAATAGTCTATGGTTTTTGTAATTCAAAACAGAGAGGTTTATTAATATGAAAGAAAACAAATGGATACGCGGTGCGATTCCCGCATTGCTTCTTCACTGCAGTATCGGTACGGTTTACTGCTGGTCAACATTCTCACAGGAGATCGCAGATTACATCGGTGCTACCAAGCCTGCTACGGAGTGGGCATTCTCACTGGCAATCTTTTTCCTTGGCATGTCCGCTGCATTTCTTGGCGACGTGGTTGAGAAAAACATCCACAGATCTTCACTTATCGCAACTATCTGCTTTACCGTAGGTATGGTAGGAACGGGATTCGGTATTCTTATCAAGTCACTTCCCGTTATCCTTATCTTCTACGGATGCATCATGGGTATCGGTCTCGGTACAGGCTACCTTTCACCCGTTAAGACTCTTATGCTTTGGTTTAAGGATAAGAAAGGTCTTGCAACAGGTCTTGCCGTTGCGGGATTCGGTCTTGCTAAGGCTATCGCAAGCCCCATCATGCAGAAGATACTTGATATATTCGACGGCAATCCCGCTCCCATGTTCTTCATCATGGGCGGTGTTTATTTCGTAATGATGTTCATCGGACATCTCATTCTTAAGAAACCCTCCGACTGGGTAGAGATGCACTCCGAAGGCGGTGTAAAGGAATTCTTTAAGACTCTTGCAGACAACTTCAAGACATCCTTTGGCAACAAGACCTTTATCGGTATCTGGCTTATGTTCTATATCAACATTGCCTGCGGTCTTGCACTTATCTCTCAGGAGAAGATGATCTTCAAGTCGGTTGGTCTTTCCGTAGGCGTTTGCGCAACACTCGCAACCGTAACCGCTATCGCCAATGCGGCAGGTCGTCTCGGATTCTCCGCTTGGGCAGATACACTTAAGGATCGTAACACGATCTACAAGCTTATCTTCATCCTTTCAATCGCATTTACCGGTGCCGTTGTTATTTCAAAGGGTATCGTTAAGGGCGGCGAGGTTCCCGCACTTGCAATTCTTTGCGTAATCTTGCTTATCATGGTTAACGCAGGATACGGCGGCGGATTCTCAAACGTTCCCACACTTTTGTCCGATCACTTCGGAATGGGCAAGATCTCATCCGTTCACGGTATGTGCCTTTCAGCATGGGCTATCGCAGGTCTTACCGGCAACCAGCTTGCAACCGCCATCGTTAAGAGGGTAGGTGAGTACAAAGAAATAACTCTCTCAGACGGTTCTGTTGCTAAGGTTAATCCTGTCGGATATCAGACGGTGCTTTACGTTACCGGCGCACTTTACATCGTTGCACTTATCATAAGCTGCGTTATGATACCCAAGCTTAACAATAAGAAGGAAAAGGAAAACGCGTAACGGTTTCTTTTTACATGATTACATTATCCCGCTCTCGCCAAAGAGAGCGGGAATTTAATTCTTGACAACGCAAAAACACGGATGTATAGTAGTATGGCATGCGTGCGGATGCGTGTTTTTTGTTTGCGAAAAACACTTTATTCGACGTAAATAATCATTTGAGAAAGAGGTGAAACAGAATGCCAACATTTAACCAGTTAGTAAGAAAGGGTCGTCAGGACAAGGTTTACAAGTCAACAGCTCCCGCTCTTCAGAAGGGTTTTAACTCTCTTCACAAGAAGGCGATCGATACTTCTTCGCCCCAGAAGCGTGGTGTGTGTACAGCAGTTAAGACAAAGACCCCTAAAAAGCCTAACTCAGCTCTTCGTAAGATCGCCAGAGTACGTCTTTCTAACGGAATCGAAGTAACAAGCTACATTCCCGGCGAAGGTCACAATCTTCAGGAGCATAGTGTTGTTTTGGTAAGAGGCGGAAGAGTTAAAGACCTTCCCGGTACCAGATACCACATCGTTCGT
Source organism: uncultured Lachnospiraceae bacterium (assembly GCA_946639085.1). Lineage (GTDB taxonomy): Bacteria > Bacillota > Clostridia > Lachnospirales > Lachnospiraceae > UBA1258. Next base: position 916 of record CAMPBP010000161.1, on the reverse strand, counting down.
GGTACGCTTGATACTGCGGGTGTCGCTAACAGAAAACAGGCTCGTTCCAAGTACGGCGCTAAGAGACCTAAGGCAGGCAAGTAATCGATCTTGCTGCAAAAGTACCACATATACTAATTAGTGTTGGAATTCTGTTATTAGATATCCGCACGTACACAAAAGTGAATTAGTACACGTTGTGAGTACCTATGATCTATTCGGAGTGACAATCACTCACGAAAAAGAAACAATTTTCGAATGAATAAGGAGGGAAGAACCGTGCCACGTAAAGGACATATTCAGAAAAGAGATATCCTTGCAGATCCTTTGTACAACGACAAGGTAGTTACCAAACTTATCAACAACATCATGCTTGATGGTAAGAAGAGCGTAGCTCAGAAGATCGTTTACGGAGCTTTCGCAAGGGTTGAGGAGAAGGCCGGAAAGCCTGCTCTTGAAGTATTTGAAGAGGCAATGAACAACATGATGCCTCAGTTGGAAGTTAAGGCCAGACGTATCGGTGGTGCAACCTACCAGGTACCGATCGAAGTTAAACCCGATCGTCGTCAGGCACTTGCTTTAAGATGGCTTACCATGTTCTCTCGCAAACGCGGTGAGAAGACCATGGAAGAAAGACTCGCTAACGAGATCCTTGATGCTGCAAACAACACAGGATCTGCAGTTAAGAGAAAAGAAGATATGCACAAGATGGCAGAAGCAAACAAGGCTTTTGCTCATTATCGTTTCTAGTGTGCAGGTTATAGGAGGAAAATACCTTGGCTGGAAGAGAATATCCATTAGAGAGAACCAGAAATATCGGTATTATGGCTCACATCGATGCGGGTAAGACAACTCTTACAGAACGTATCTTGTACTATACCGGTGTTAACTACAAGATCGGTGATACTCACGAAGGTACTGCTACCATGGACTGGAT
>CAMPBP010000160.1 GCA_946639085.1 uncultured Lachnospiraceae bacterium | reverse complement strand
CCATGCGGCTAACGCTGGATGTAATGATCTGCCCGTAAATCTTATCTATGATCTCGCGAGAGAGGGGCGTGGCAACATACTCGTAAAATGCTGCGTCGGTAAGTGTCTTGTAAAGATCGTCTCCGGCAGCCTCTTTGTATACGCTGTAAAGGGCTTTGGTGAGGTTTCTTTCGCCCTCATCGGCATTACCGGAAGAAAGCTTGCGAAGAAGGCTCGCAAAGTGCCTGTAACTGTCTTTAAGCGATGTGATCCTCGAAACATCCGGCACGTCTCTTTCGTAGGAAACGGCCACCTTCGGATACATATGCTTCATGATGCCGCAAAGGTACGAAGGCTTTAACGATTTGCCTTCCCTGTCGCTTCCCGAATAGGACAAAATGAGCTTGTCCGTGGGCTTGCACATGTTTAAGTAAAGATAGAGTTTTTGCTTGTACATCTCGTCTCTTGAAGAAGCCGCAAGCTCGTAACCGCTCTCTTTGAACACTTCTCTGTCAAGTTCGGAAAGAATGCCGTTACGCCTCGTGTCCTTGGGAATGTTGCCCTCGTTGACGCCTGCAAAGAAAAGCACCTTGACTTCCGTAAGACGGGTACGCTCAATATCGCCGACCACTATCCTGTCGACGGTCTGGGGAACGGTTCCCACGGTGATCTCCGTAACCCCCGCATCGAATATCTTATAAAAATCGTCAAGTGACATCTCAATGTCACCTACCAATGAAACTATCGTATCCAGAAGATCCATTATGAGCCTGTAAACCTGGCCGTATTCCCGCGCCTTAACGGGATCTCCCTCCGCCTCGAAGGCGTCTTCCATTGAACGAAGTCTTTCGTAGGAATCGTTGTTCTTTATAAACTCGTAAAGGTTATCCACATAGTCTTTTGCCGTCTTTGCGGGCTTCTCAAGACATGAAAGTTTTTCGATGAGTCTTATTCTTAAATCGTTGTATCCTGCGACATCCAAAAGCGCGCGATCCTTGTTCTTCATACCGCGCTGAATGTGTGTGAAATCTTTGTGATATGCGCTCTTTCCCCTGATGTTGAGGCTCTTTACGTAGTTGTCGAACCTGTCCACTTCCTCCGCCGTAAATTCGGTAAATCCGGTACGAAGAAAATGGAACACGGCGTCATACGCATAGTTACCCGTCACAATCTTCATCGCGCTCTTTAAAAATTCGGTGAAAGGATTGAGCCTGATACCGCGGGTTTTGTCGATGAATGCGGGGATGTTAAGTTCTTCGAAACACCTTTTCAAAATGTCCGAATAGTTGTCAAGGCTTCCGCACACCACCGCTATGTCCCTGTAGGCATAGCCTCGCTCTCTTATAAGATCGAGTATGCGCACACAGATCGTGTCGACTTCGGCGCGGATGCTCTCCGCCGCGAACATCTCTATCTCGCTTGTGGGCTCGTTGAATGTTTTGTAAGGGTATCTGAAAAGATTCCTTTCAAGATGGGAAAGTGCGGGGCTTTGCTTAAACCGATGCGGAACCGGGTTCTTGGCGTTTAGATCCACATCTTCTCCGCGAGAGACTTTGCCGCTGCTTAAATTGATAAGACGGCACGCCGCATCCTCTGAAAGATGGAACAGTTTCTCAGGTCCGCCGTTATCAAAAAGGGATTCGGGCTCGGAAACCGTTAATGTTATGTAAACTTCTTTTGCAATCTCAAGAAGCTTAAGTATCACTCTTTCCTGCACGGGCGTAAATCCGGTAAAGCCGTCAAAAACAAACACCGCATCCTTTACGATGTTACTGAATTCAAGCTTCTTTATGAGAAGGTCAAGCTGTTCTTCCCCCGTGATATACCTGCCCTCGTTAAACTTAAGAAAGGCATCGTAAATGACCTTAAGATCGCTTATCTTCCCCGAAAACAGATTGCCACGGCCTTTATCCTTTATCGATTCAAGATCTTTTACGCCTACCCCGTACTGCATGAACTCGGAGATCGATGACTTAATCTCGTGGATATAACCTGTCTTGTTAAGGTTCTTGCCGATATAAGGCATGTCGTCAGCCACCCGGGACGCCACATGCCTTAAAACAAGGCTTTTTCCCGTGTCATCCAGCACGGTTTCTTTGGGCTTTCCCGTTTCTTCAAATATCCTGTATGCCAAGCGGGAGAAAGAAAGAACATCGATGTTAAGTATTCCTTCGCTCCCCGATCTTGCAACGATATCTGCCTGGGCCTGCATCGAAAACTGATCCGGCACAATAAGAAAGAAATTGCGTGAATTATCCGCTTCCGACTGCTTTATCAACAGTTCCTGCACATATGAACTTTTTCCCGATCCGGCTGCGCCGTATATGAATGTAAGTGCCATGAAAACATTCTACTACATTTCGAGTCCGTTTTAACACCCTTTGTACCGATAAATTTTTCTGACATTTTAACTGATTTTTTCTTTTTTATTGTACTATTTTGAAAATTGTGATACGATATATGTTAGGTAATTGCGAGAAAGTACTCTGATGGGGCGGGTTTTAGGAGGTTACTATGAGCAAGATACTTGTGGCAGGAATTTTAGAGGAAGAAACTATAGTCAAGGTTGACAAAATTCCCATCAAAAATCAACCCGTGACAGATGTGTTCAACAGCATTCACACCGGCATAGGCGGTGATGCTTACAACGAAGCCATCGCGCTTAAATGGCTCGGCGACGAAGTGGATTTCTTTACGCTGATCGGAAAATATGATTCACCGAAGATCGTAAACCCGCCTTCAAGCGAAGTTCATCTGGGCACCGATTACATTCTTCCCAAAGCCGGTGCCACTCCCGCTGCGGTTATATTTTACGATAATGAGCGCAATCAACAGATCTTTGAAGACATCAAAAACTTAAGAGAAGTCAAATATGACTTAAGTCTCTTTAAGCAGGCTCTTCCCGGCGCAGATCTTGTCGTTTTGGCAAATGCGAATTTCTGTAAGCCTATGCTTCACGCAGCCATGGAAGCGGGCAAAAAGATTGCCGTAAACATCAGAAATTTCAAATACAGGACAGAAACGTACAACGAAGAATTTCTTGAAGCCGCCGACATTCTTTACTTAAGCGACGACAACATAGACGACGATCCCTACGATTTCTGCAAATACATAGTCGAAAAATATAAGACAGAGATACTCATCTACGGTATGGGTGCCGCAGGCGTTTTGCTCTATTCAAACAAGCTTGACACTTACGTACTCTACAAACCCGTAAAAACAAACGAGATAGTTAATACGGTCGGAGCAGGTAATGCGTTGTTCTCGTGCTTCTTACACTATTACAACCAGACCGGCGACTCGACATTCTCGATAAGAAACGCCCTTTTGTTTGCTTCGTACAAGATCGGTTTCATAGGAACATCCATCGGATTCATGACCGAAAAGCAGATTGAAGACTGGCGTGAATTAATCTGGAAGTAGGACTGACAATGAAAGAAAAACTTTATACGATACCGCTTAACGACGCGGTGAACGCAGGTGACGAATGCCCTTTTTGTCACATTGAAAGAAACATCGAGCAGGACCTTATGGACTACGTCCTCGGCTCCGCCGCTTCGTACATGGAATCGGACACAAGAGACATGACCGACAGAGCGGGATTTTGCCGTGAGCACATCACAAAGATGTACAACTACGGCAACACTCTCGGAAACGCATGGATACTTAAGACTCATTACCGTAAAGTCATAAACGAGATGAATGAGGTATTCAAAAAGTATTCTCCCGCAAAGATCTCTTTCAAAGATAAACTCTCAAAGGACACCGAAGCCAAAAACCCCGTTGCGAAATGGACCCGCGAAAGAGACAAGTCATGTTACATCTGCAATGAATTTGCAAAGACTTACGACAGATACATGGATACCTTCTTCATCCTCTTTAAGGACGACGAAGAATTCAGAAAGAAAGTACTCGAAGGAAAAGGCTTTTGTCTCCACCATTTCGGAGATCTTCTCGAATACGGTGAGATCCACTTAAGTGATAAACAAAAGCAGGAGTACTACCCTAAGCTTTTCGAACTCATGAGAACAAATATGGAGCGTGTTTTTGAAGATATCTCCTGGCTCATCGAGAAGTTTGAGTATCAGAACAAAGATGCGGACTGGAAAAACTCCAGAGACGCGGTGGGCAGAGGAATGCAGAAGCTTCGCGGAAGCTATCCTCAGGATCCCCCTTATACGATGAAAAAATAGACGATTCCACCGACGAAAGTCGGTGGAGTTTTCTTTTTACCACAAGGCATAAAAAAAGGCTGTCCACTTTCGTGAACAGCCCGCTTAGATCGATATTATTCGCCGAGGTTTTCCTTCACTTCCTCAACTGCGCCTTCAACAGCCTCGCCTGCCTTTGCAACTGCTTCGTTGGCATCTGCCATAGCGTCCTTGAGTTTTGCAAAAGCCTCTTGGGTATCTGC